>JAULZL010000422.1:0-11545 GCA_032117355.1 Candidatus Nanopelagicales bacterium | reverse complement strand
GGCTCGGGGCGAGGTCGTCGACGCGCGCAGTGACCTCTACTCCACCGGTGTCCTGCTGTACGAACTGCTCACCGGCAGACCACCCTTCACCGGCGAGTCAGCAGTGGCAATCGCGTACCAGCACGTATCCGAGATGCCCAACCCCCCTTCCCAGGTGGATCCAGGCGTGTCCTCAGAAGTGGATGCGGTCGTGTTGCGGGCCCTTGCCAAGCGGACCGATGACCGATACCAGTCCGCCATCGAGTTCCGAGCCGACGTCGAGCGGGCAATCGTGGGGGCGCCGGTGACAGCTGCCCTTCAGTCCGTAACGAGCGAGAGCACCGCGGTACTCAGCCCCGTGCAGGCCGCCGGAGCAGGTTCTTCTCGCCCCCCGTATCGCAGCCGGACTGAGACAAGATCCCGAGGCATTGGGTTCTGGCTGGTGAGCTTGATTGTCATCGTGGCGTCCATCGCAGCGATGGTCCTCATCGGTCGCTTCCTTTTCGGCGGCACCGGAGCGTCACGAGTTCAGGTGCCGAACCTTGATGGCCTAA
This sequence comes from Candidatus Nanopelagicales bacterium, assembly GCA_032117355.1. GTDB lineage: Bacteria > Actinomycetota > Actinomycetes > S36-B12 > S36-B12 > REEB460. The sequence goes on along the minus strand of JAULZL010000422.1, from coordinate 11,012 downwards.
CGGTCGAGCAGGCGGAGTCAACCCTGCAGGAATTCGACCTGCGCCTTGGTGCCCAGACGCCAGAGGTATCTGAGCGCCCCGAGGGACGAATCATCGCTCAGCAGCCGGCTGCCGGAGAGACCTTGGAGCAGGGGCAGGCGGTGAACGTCACGATCAGCAGCGGCCTGGAGCAAGCCACGGTGCCGCAGTTGATTGGCCTGACCTCGATTGATGCCGTGCGGACAGCCTTGGCAGACGCTGGGCTGGAGTTGGGGTCCATCCGCGAAGTCGACTCCCCACAACCTTCCGAGTACGTTCTCGAGCAAGACCCGCCCGAGGGGATCCAGGTCAACACGGGATCCCGCGTGGCAATCACTGTTTCCACCGGGCTCATCAGCGTGCCCGACTTGATTGGCGCCACAGAAGCGCAGGCGCGTACTGATCTAGTACAGGCTGGTTTCGTCCCTGAGGTCCTCTACCAGGAGGCTGAGGCCGAGTTGGCAGGGACAGTTATCGCCCAGTCACCCCAGGCCGGGGGTGGGCTCGACCGCGGCGCGACAGTGGTGATCACGATCGCCACCGCGCCGCCACCCCCGACACCGGAGCCTGAGCCAAGCTTTGCTCCGGTGCCAAGCGTTGAGCCAGTGCCGAGCGAGGTCGCGCCAGCACCGACTGCCTAAGTCCTTGTTGCGCCAGTACCTATGGCTGGCCCACAAGGGGTGCAAGGCCGATGCTTTGCTCCAGGGCGTTGGGATCACCGCAGGTCGTCAGCCAGTTTGCGAGCATCAGGTGACCGCCCTGAGTGAGAACCGACTCAGGATGGAATTGCACCCCTTCAATGGGTAGATCCCGGTGGCGGATCGCCATGATGACCTCCGTGTCCGTCCAGCCGGTCATCTCGAGGACGTCTGGGAGGGTCTCGGGTACGACGGCCAGTGAGTGATATCGCGTGGCGGTGAAGGGATCCGGCTGGCCTTTGAGGACGCCTTGCCCCCGGTGATGCACCTGGGAAGTCTTCCCATGAAGTAGTTCTGGTGCTCGGTCGACTGTCGCTCCGAAGGCCTCGGCGATCACCTGATGCCCCAGGCACACACCCAGGATGGGCAGTGTGTTGCCGCAGGTGCGGACGATGTCCATACAGACTCCTGCGTCGCTGGGCGTCCCCGGGCCGGGCGACAGGAGCACACCGTCAAACCCGCTGATATCGCCAGGGGACACCTCGTCATTTCGACGGACGATGACCTCTGCGCCCAGCTGGGCCAGGTACTGCACCAGGTTGAAGACGAAGGAGTCGTAGTTGTCGACGACCAGGATGCGGGACACATGGCTATTGTTCATGGGGTTGTAGGAGTGTCTAACCAGGAGGGTGACCGTGCCAGAGTCCAAGGGCCGCAAGAAAGAGGTGGGTTACACCCCGCCACAGGGCAAGGGTGAGCGCAAGGTGGCGAGGATTGGGTCCCCGAACTGGCTGGCACCCGTCATGGTCGCCTGCTTCTGTGTGGGGCTGCTCTACATCGTGGCCTTCTACATCGCAGGCAACCAGATCCCTGTCATGCAGGACCTCAACGCGTTGGTGAACGTGGGCATTGGCTTCGGATTCATCATCGTGGGCTTCGTGCTGTCAACGCGCTGGCAGTAGCCGGTGGCTCGAATCACACGCGTGTAGTTCTCCCCAGGTGTGGATACTCCTGGGGATAACCGGCTGTGAGGTAGATACGGCCGCGTTCCTCCTATGACGTGTGCACATGCCAATACGGGGCCGTCCCAACTGGAACGGCCCCGCCAGACGGCTGGGTGGAGTAGACCCTAGAGAAGTTCGAGGACGGTGGCGTTGGCCATCCCGCCCCCCTCACACATGGTCTGCAGCCCGTACTTGATGTCATTACGACGCATGTGATGCACCAGGGTGGTCATCAAGCGGGCGCCGGACGCGCCGAGAGGGTGGCCGAGGGCAATAGCGCCACCGCAGGCATTGGTCTTGTTGCGATCCGCACCCGTCTCCGCGTACCAGGCCCCGAGAACGCTGGCAAAGGCTTCATTGACCTCGAATGCGCCGATGTCCGCAAGGGAGAGTCCGGAGCGAGCCAATACCCGATGGGTGGCCGGGATCGGACCGGTCAGCATGATCACGGGATCAACCCCAGCCATTGCAAAGGTGTGGAATCGAGCCAATGGGGTTAGGCCCAGACCCTGTGCAATGTCCGATGTCGTGATCATGAGAGCCGCGGCGCCGTCCGAGATCTGCGACGCATTGCCCGCGGTCACCACACCGTCCTCCTTGAATGGCGTCTTCAACCCACCAAGGGACTCCACACTCGTACCAGGCCGAATCCCCTGGTCGGCGGTTATCATCCCGGCCTCCGTCTCAACGGGGATGATCTCGTCGGCGAACCAACCTTGATCGGCGGCTCGTGCTGCTCGCTCATGGGAGGAGGCAGCGATTTCGTCCAGATCCGTGCGGCTGAGGTTCCACTGCTCAGCGATCATCTCTGCGCTGATGCCCTGTGGAACAAGGCGACCCTCGTAGCGCTCGATCATCCGGGGCCCAAACGGACCGTCGCCGCCGGTGGCGTTGGAGAACATCGGAATCCGGGACATCGATTCCACACCGCCAGCAATGACGATGTCGTACTGACCTGCGATCACTCCCGCGGCCGCGAAGTGAGCCGCCTGCTGACTTGATCCACACTGGCGATCGACGGTGACTCCGGTGACATCCTCCGGAAAGCCCGCGGCCAGGGCCGCATTCCGGCCGACATTAACCCCCTGCTCACCGACCTGGGAGACACAGCCCCAGATCACATCGTCCACCCGGGCCGAGTCGATACCTACGCGGTCGACAAGGCCTCTTAGGGCAATTGCGGAGAGGTCCACCGCATGAATTCCCGAAAGTTCACCCTTTCCGGGCTTTCCCACGCCGACCGGGGTGCGAACGGCTCCTACGATGACGGCATCGCGCATGTTCTCTCCTGTGGATTCGGGTTGACCGGACCTAGGTACTGATGAGGGTGCTGATGGGGGCGAGGAACTCACTCAATTGCATGGCTCGCACCACAAACAGTATTGACAGTATGACAAGGACCCCGGCGACGCCGAGGGTTTGCCAGGCGACTCGATGGGCGCGTGGCGCGAGAACGAAGACCGCAGCGACCAGTGCACCCACGACGAGCCCGCCGAGGTGGGCGCGCCAATCGACTCCAGGTGCGATGAAGCCGATCACGAGGTTGATGCCAAGTAGGACGAGGACCTGTGTGATGTCGTAGCGCATCCTGCGTCCCGCCACCACCAGGGCGCCCATCAAGCCAAAGATCGCACCACTCGCGCCCACTGAAACGGCATTGAGTTCGGAAAACCAGAAGGAGGCCACGGATCCGCCGATGGCCGAAAGCAGGTACAGGGTTGTGAAGCGGACATGGCCGAGAAGCCGTTCAAGTCCCGGACCCAGTGCAAACAGGACATACATGTTGAAGGCAATATGCAGGAAGGATCCGTGCAGGAAGGCGCTGGTGAGAAGCAGCCACCAGGCGCCATCGACCGCCATGCGGGCCGGCCACATTCCCCACTGCACAGCCGATTGGTCGATGCCAAGGGATAGTTGTCCGAGAAAGGCAAGGACGTTCAGGCCGATGAGCACGTAAGTGACGGTCGGTCGAGTCACGAGCGGTGCCCCTACGGGGGTCGTCGCGCGACGTTGCGACTTGGCTGCAATTCCCACGCACTCTGGGCAATGGAATCCCACCGGCGCCTGAATCATGCACTCCGGGCAGATAGGTCGATCGCAACGGCCGCAACGAATGTAGGTAATCCGGTCCGGATGTTGCGGGCAGACCGGGGCGACCGGATCGATCCCGCTCACCGGGCGCTCCAGAGCCTCAGTCCGCTAGTCGCGGGTGATTGTGATGGACGAGACAGTGATGTCAGTCTTGGGACGATCATTGGCCCCGGTCTCAACTCGCGCGATGGCATCAACGACATCGCGGGAATCCTGGTCGGCAACCTCACCGAAGATGGTGTGCTTGCCACTCAGCCAGCCGGTCGCCTTCACTGTGATGAAGAACTGTGATCCGTTGGTGTTGGGGCCAGCGTTCGCCATGGCGAGCAGGTACGGCCGGTCGAATACCAGGCCCGAGTTGGTCTCGTCCGGGAAGCGGTATCCGGGCCCACCCGTGCCATTGCCCAGCGGATCCCCTCCCTGAATCATGAAGTCGGGAATCACTCGGTGAAAGATTGTGCCGTCATAAAGGGGAGCGGTGGATTTCGCCCGAAGTTTCGGATCCGTCCACTCCTTGGTGCCCTCCGCAAGCCCGGTGAAGTTCTGGACGGTTTTGGGAGCGTGGTCAGGGAAGAGATTGATGGTGATGTCACCAAGGCTTGTATGGATCGTTGCCGTTGTCGTCACGTGAGTCCTGTCTGAGGGAGGACGTTCACTGCCGTGACGTCCGTTGGCGGGTGTCGGTCATTCCGACCGGAGTGGAGGCTAGGGGACTCGAACCCCTGACTTCTGCCTTGCAAAGGCAGCGCTCTACCAACTGAGCTAAGCCCCCGAGTATCTATCGGAGATCAGGCTCGCTTGTCGCCTCAGACCAGAGGTCTTGCTCGGCCTTAGTGGCCGTGACCTGTCGGTAAATGACGTAGCCGATGCCAGCGAGGGCGACAAGGAGGAGGAACTTCTTCACGCGGTCACGATACACGTCCCGAGGGCTCCACACGCCGTGAGGAGGTGCACTTTGGTGGGCCTAGGTGGACTTGAACCACCGACCTCTTCCTTATCAGGGAAGCGCTCTAACCAAGCTGAGCTATAGGCCCGATGCGACTCACTCGACGCGGGTCAGAACACTACCGGACGCACGACTGGACCGCCGCAGGGGCAGACCACTGCCATCCGGAGGCTGCTATTGCTCGTCCGTCAGAACCACTTCAATTCCGCCCGTCAGGACGACGGACAGGTTGTACATGAAGGCAAAGAGGGTCACGACAGCCGTCGTCAGGAGAACTTCCACGCAGGCCAGGATGATCGCCACCCCAACCACGCGACTGAAGTCAAGAAGGCTGAGCAGGTCGAAGTTGGACTGCGAGTTACCAACCACGTCGTTCACATTTCTGGCCAGGGTTTCGAAGACACCGGTGTAGTCCAGGACCCACCACAGGAAGGAAACAGCCACGACGATGACTACGCCGAGTGCTAGGGCAAGGAGAAAAGTTGCCTTAGCGATTGACCATGGGTCCACCCTGGTCACAAATAGGCGGGCCTTTCGTGGCCCGGGCCCTGCAGAACTCATGTCGGCTCCACGGTCTCGTCAACTGTCGCGGGCGCGACCTCAAGGGACTCCGCCTCGTCCTCATCCGACTCACTGCCACGTGCAACGGCAACCACGGTGTCATCCTCCGTCAGGCTCATGAGCACCACGCCCATCGTGTCGCGTCCCGATGGCCGGATCTCCGACACATCCGTACGGATCACAACGCCATTGGATGCAATGGCGTACACGTGGTCAGTCTGATTGCAGACCATCGCTCCCACGAGGGAGCCTCTCTCCTCAACCAAGCGCATCGCCCGGACCCCGAGGATTCCACGCCCCTTTGGCACCCACTCGGCTACCGGTGTGCGCTTTGCGTAGCCACCGTCAGTGACGGTCACGACATATGCATCAGCCCCCTCGGAGATCACGTCCATGGCTAGGAGTTGATCGCCCGGCTTAAAACGCATCCCCACCACCCCTCCGGTGGCGCGGCCCATGGGCCGCAGGGTCGCATCGTCGCCAGGGAATCGCGCGGATAGGCCCTTACGGGACACCAGCAACATGTGATCCCCGTTGGAGACGAGCCGGCCGCCGATGACCTCGTCTTCATCAACCAGGTTGATGGCGATGATGCCTCCGGAACGGTTGGTGTCGTACTCACTCAACCTGGTCTTCTTGATCATGCCTCGGCGCGTTGCCAGGACGAGGTCTTGAGCCGCCTGGTAGTTCTCGATTGCCAGAACCTGCGCGATTGCCTCATCCGGCTGGAAGGCGAGTAGGTTCGCGACGTGCTGACCACGGGCATCTCGGCCCGCTTCAGGAAGTTGATAGGCCTTGGCTCGGTAGACGCGACCGCGATTGGTGAAGAAGAGGATCCAGTGGTGGGTGGTCGTGACGAACATATGTTCCACAACGTCGTCCTGGCGAAGGGCTGCACCCTTGACACCCTTGCCACCACGTCGTTGTGATCGGTAGAGATCGGCCTTTGTTCTCTTCGCGTATCCACCCGCTGTGATGGTGACAACGATTTCGTCTACGGCGATGAGGTCCTCATCAGAAACGTCGCCTTCCGAGGAAACGAAGTTGGTGCGCCGTTCGTCTCCGAAGCGCTCCGTGATCTCCGCCAGCTCCTCGGAGATGATGGACCGCTGCCGGGCCGGTGAGGCCAGGATGTCCTCGTAGTCAGCGATGCGCGTCATCAGGTCTTCGTATTCATCGATGATCTTCTGCCGCTCCAAGGCAGCAAGGCGACGCAGTTGCATGTCCAGGATCGCGGTCGCTTGCAGTTCATCGATGTCCAGCAGGCCCATCAGCCCGGTGCGAGCATCCTCGACCGTGGCAGACGCGCGGATGAGCGCAATGACCTCGTCGAGAGCATCGAGGGCCTTGAGGTAGCCCCGCAGGATGTGAGCGCGTTCCTGGGCCTTGCGAAGTCGGTAGGTCGTTCGCCGGACGATCACCTCGATTTGATGGGTCACCCAGTAGCGGATGAACTGCTCAAGGGTGAGGGTGCGTGGCACGCCGTCGACCAATGCGAGCATGTTGGCGCCGAAGGTGTCCTGGAGTTGAGTGTGCTTGTACAACTGGTTGAGAACGACCTGGGCGACGGCATCGCGCTTGAGTTCGATGACCAGGCGCATGCCCGTTCTCGATGACGAGTCGTCGCGGACGTCAGAGATGCCGGTGAGCTTCCCTTCGCCAACAAGTTCAGCGATCCGCAGGAGCAGGTTGTCGGGATTGACCTGGTAAGGCAGTTCGGTGACGACAAGAACCTGACGGCCGCGGGCGTCCTCATCGACGGTCACGACTGCGCGCATCGTGATGAGGCCCCGGCCGGTGCGGTAGGCGTCGTCAATCCCCCGACGACCCACGATCAGCGCACCCGTGGGGAAGTCGGGGCCCTTCACGAGCTCCATCAGCGCGGCCTGGCGCTCCTCGCGCTCTGCATCGGGATGCTCGAGTACCCATTGCGCTGCGGCAGAAATCTCGCGAAGGTTGTGCGGGGGGATGTTCGTCGCCATGCCTACCGCGATCCCCGAACTGCCATTGACGAGCAGGTTGGGGAATCGACTTGGCAGGACCCGTGGTTCTTGGGTGCGACCGTCGTAGTTCGGTCCGAAATCGACGGTTTCCTCGTCAATATCGCGGACCATTTCCATGGCCAGTGGAGCCATTCGACACTCGGTGTACCGCTGGGCGGCGGGTGGGTCATTGCCGGGTGAACCGAAGTTCCCTTGACCCTGGACTAGCGGGTAGCGCAATGACCATGGCTGGGCCAGGCGGACCAAGGCGTCGTAGATGGCTGTGTCACCATGCGGGTGGTAGTTGCCCATGACATCGCCGACGACGCGAGCACTCTTGGAGAAGTTCCGGTCCGGTCGGTAGCCCCCGTCGTACATGGCATAGAGGACTCGGCGATGAACAGGCTTCAAGCCATCGCGTACATCCGGAAGCGCCCGGGAGACGATGACGGACATGGAGTAGTCGAGGTACGACCGCTGCATTTCGGTCTGAAGGTCAACTGGCTCAATGCGGCCATGTTCACCCGCACTGGGTTCTTCGATTGTGTCGATCTTGTCAGGCACGTTGGTGCTCCGTCATCGGTGGTCGTGGGCGTGATCAGATGTCAAGGAAGCGCACGTCGCGTGCGTTGCGCTGAATGAAGGCTCTACGGGACTCCACGTCTTCACCCATCAGGACGCTGAACATCTCGTCCGCCTGGGCCGCGTCGTCAAGGGTTACCTGCAAGAGGACTCGCCGAGCCGGGTCCATCGTGGTCTCCCACAGCTCATCGGCATTCATCTCGCCAAGGCCCTTGTAGCGCTGAATTGCCTCATCCTTGGGAAGCCTTCGGCCGGCGGCAAAGCCCGCCTCGACTAGGGCGTCCCTCTCCCGGTCGGAGTACGCGAAGTCGGCCACGTCACGCGACCACTTGATCTTGTACAACGGGGGCTGCGCGAGGAATACGTGCCCTTGGTCCACGAGGGGGCGCATGAACCGAAAGAGCAGCGTGAGCAGCAGGGTGCGGATGTGCTGGCCGTCCACATCTGCGTCAGCCATCAATACGACCTTGTGATAGCGAAGTCGGTTGATGTCGAATTCGTCCTGGACACCCGTACCGAATGCCGAAACCAAGGCCTGGACCTCATTGTTTTGCAGGACTTTGTCGATCCGAGCCTTCTCGACGTTCAGGATCTTCCCGCGAATCGGCAGGATGGCCTGACGCCGCGGGTCACGACCTTGACGGGCAGATCCGCCGGCCGAGTCTCCCTCGACGATGAAAACCTCGCACTCCTCGGGTTCTCGACTGGAGCAGTCAATCAACTTGCCGGGCATTCCGGCGCCACCCAGAAGGCCCTTGCGGTTACGTGCGAGGTCTCGAGCCTTGCGGGCGGCGATTCGAGCCGAAGCGGCACTGGCCGCCTTGCGGGCAATTTCCTTGCCCTCGGCCGGATTCTTCTCCAGCCACTCCCCGAGTTGATCGTTCACCACCTTCTGAACGAAGGCCTTCATTTCCGTGTTTCCGAGTTTGGTCTTGGTCTGGCCCTCGAACTGGGGCTCGGTCAGTTTCACGCTGATGATGGCGGTCAGGCCCTCGCGGATGTCCTCACCTGTGAGGTTTACATCCTTCTCCTTCAATACGTTCCACTCACGAGCGAACTTGTTGACCAGAGTGGTCATCGCTGTTCGGAAACCCTCCTCGTGGGTGCCACCCTCGGTGGTGTTGATGGTGTTGGCGAAGGTGTAGACCGACTCGCTGTAGGTGGTGTTCCATTGGAGGGCGATCTCGGCGCTCATCCGGCGGTCGTCCGCCTCAGCCTCAATGTCGATCACCGTCGGGTTGGCAATCCCTTTGCTGGCATTGATGTGTCGGACGAAGTCGGAGATTCCACCTTCGTATCGGTATTGAACGGATCGCAGCGTCTCACCGTCATGTTCAGCATCGACATGACTGACGACCTCCTCGCGCTCGTCGGTGAGCCCGATCGAGAGGCCCTTATTCAGGAAGGCCATCTCCTGGAACCTGCGAGCGAGGGTGCTGAAGTCGTAGTGGGTGGTCTCGAAGATGGCCGCATCAGCCCAAAAGGTGACGGTCGTGCCTGTTTCAGTCGAGGACTCTCCCTTGGCCAACGGCTCCTGCGGGACCCCGTGGACGTATGACTGCCGATAGACGAATCCCTCGCGGCGAACCTCCACCTCAAGGCGCGAAGACAGGGCATTGACGACCGAGACGCCGACGCCGTGCAGGCCGCCTGAGACGGAGTATCCGCTGCCGCCGAACTTGCCGCCGGCATGCAGCACCGTGAGAACCACCTCGACGGCGGGCCGGCCCTCACTCTCGACGATGTCAACCGGGATTCCCCGGCCGTTGTCGCTTACCCGCACCCCGCCGTCGGCGAGCAGGGTGACCGAGATGCCGGTCGCATAGCCCGCCATCGCCTCGTCCACGGAATTGTCGACGACCTCATAGACGAGATGGTGCAGGCCGCGCTCCCCGGTGGACCCGATGTACATGCCGGGCCGCTTGCGAACGGCATCGAGGCCCTCAAGAACGGTGATGGCGCTGGCGTCATACGACACGGGCAGAGGCCTCCTCGATGGATGTGAAGGCCTTGAGTCTACTGCGACATTCAGACATCATCTGCCCAGAAAGGTCCCTTGGAGGCCCCTGAGGGTGTGTGACCCCTGGCCTGCGTGTTCCTGTACGTCAAGTATCCCTTGACCGGTCCACGGGCCGTATTTCATCGGTCCTCGGTCGGCGCCAACTCTCCCGGCCTTGCGAGTCATCACCCGTAGGTATCTCGTGGTCCCCGACCCTTGACCCTTCGTGGACCGGCCTTCCAGCTTGGTGCTTGCGGGCCTTGAATCCGAATGTCCCTGACAGCACCACCCCCCACTGCGGCATCAATCACTGGTCTCAGATGGGGCATGAGGAGACCCACCTGCGTCGCCCAGGCAGTGGAGTCCGCCCGCAGGTGTAAAACGCCGTCGATGAAGCTCTCCGGTAGGACATGGTCGGCGACATCAGCCCCGACGATCTGCGGCCACTGGCTAACCAGGGTGGCCTCAGTAGTTGCCTGCTGCCACCCGCGCTCCGCGATCAGTGACTCAAGTGAGTCTCCGACAAGCTGCGGGTCTCGGTCGGTCGACCGAGGGGATGGCACCCTGCGGCCCGCCCCCCCTGGTCGGGAGGATGCCCGGGCCGGGCCACCCGTGATGCGCTGTAATGCCTTACGTGCCGCATTGCCAGGCTGATCTGGCGTCACAGAATCGGTCATCGCGGAGTGACCTGCCCGTGTGCCACCGAGCACTGTCGACCGTCAAGACCCGATGGGACGTCCTCCAATACCGCCGCAGTGATGATCACTTGCTCAGCTGACCTAATCGCTGCCACCAAATGGGTGCGTCGCTTGGCATCTAGTTCGGCAAAAACATCGTCCAGGATCAGGACTGGCTCGTCGTGGTCGCGTCGGAGCAGGTCAAAGCAGGCGAGGCGAAGGGATAGGGCGATTGACCAGGCTTCACCGTGGGAGGCATACCCCTTGGCGGGCGAATCACCGAGTGTCAGGAGAAGATCGTCCCGCTGAGGGCCGACCAAGGTGACACCCCGTTGCATCTCGTCGCGTTGGCGTGCTGAGATCGCTCGCATCATTGCCTCGCGCCAGACACCAGCGTCAGTGGGCAGGGCAGCGGAAGGCTGATCAAGGTGCGCCACCACAGCCGTTGAATAGGCAAGTCCCAGGGGTCTTTGATCGTCCTCAGCGATGCCTTGATAGAAATCCCGGGCTCGTC
>JAULZL010000421.1:0-2507 GCA_032117355.1 Candidatus Nanopelagicales bacterium | reverse complement strand
AGGTCCCAAGGGTTGGGCTGTTCGCCCATTAAAGCGGTACGCGAGCTGGGTTCAGAACGTCGTGAGACAGTTCGGTCCCTATCCTCCGCAGCCGAAGGTGTATTGAGGAAGGCTGTCCCTAGTACGAGAGGACCGGGACGGACGGAGCTCTGGTGTGTCTGTTGTCCTGCCAAGGGCATGGCAGATTAGCCACCTCCGGAAGGGATAACTGCTGAAAGCATCTAAGTAGGAAACCCGTTCCAAGATGAGTACACCCATGCGGTTAACGCAGTAAGGCCCGTGACTAGACCATCACGTTGATAGGCCGGAAGTGTAAGTGCGGTAACGCATTGAGCTGACCGGTACTAATCGGCCGAGGGCTTGGTTGATTGAATAATGCTCGTGCTTGCTCTGGAGTACTCGGAGGTGCTGCCTATTGGCGCACTCCTTGACAACAGGTTTCGGTGACCATACCGGCAGGGTCACACCCGTTCCCATCCCGAACACGGAAGTTAAGACTGCCAGGGCCGATGGTACTTGGGGGTAGACCCCCTGGGAGAGTAGGTCGTCGCCGAATTCATCGCTCGAACGCCCCCCGACGTTGTCGGGGGGCGTTCGTCGTTTTCCGCCGTAGGATCGTCTGTCCTATGTCGTCACCAGGTTCTCCCCGTTCATCCGATCGTCCGGCTCGTCCGAGCTCCCAGGGAGCTGCGAGGCCGACGCGTGGAGCGGGCGCTGCGGGCGGAGGATCGAAGCGCAATTCAGCCGGGCGTTCCGATGGAGTCAACAGGGCCCGAGACCGTGATCGGTCTGGCGAGGCTGGCGAACGTGGTCGATCGACGGGTCCGTCCGGTGCAGCTGAGTCTCGTCGGCCAGGGTCGCGTGCGGCTGGAGGCGGCTCTGGCTCGAGAGGGCAGTCGGCTCCAGCCGAACGCACTTCCTCGTCCGGTCGTCGTGACGGCTTCGGGGATCGTGGGAGGTCCGGCTCGACCGAGCGGCCGGCTCGCGGAGGCGGCGGCAGCTCATCGAGAGCAGGGTCGTCGGGCTCCCGCACCGGAGAGCGCCGCGAGCAGTCGAGCGGTGGTCGTCCGACCGGGGCTCGATCGGGGTCTCCTCGTACCTCGGGGGACCGACCGGATGGCCGCCGTGGATCGGATGCCCGCGGCGGTGCAGGATCTCGTTCCGGTGGTCGCGCTGGCGCGAGTGACGGCGATCGGCAGCATGAGCGAACGGACACTCGCTCGGGTAGTCGGGATGGAAGCCGTGACGGTGGTTTCGGTGATGGTCGCGGCGGCGGCGGGCGATCAGGGAGTCGTGACAGTAGCCGTCCTGCAGGTCCGGACCGACGTGGTGACGGACTGAATGATCGGCGGGCGGACGACCGCTCCGGTTTCGACCGCAACCGTTCCGAGCGGCCGGCTCGCTCGTCGGGCCCGAACCGTCCTGACCGGGTGTCGGACCGCTACCAGGGTGATCGAGGAGGGTCGCCAACGGCTCGTCCGAGCCGGCCGGGTGTGTCGTCGGATCGGTCCGGGTCTGCTCGCTCAGGTCCGAGTCGGGGTGGCTCCGTGCGTCCTGGGTCCGAGCGCAGCGGTTCGGGTCGTTCAGGTCCCCCTGGCAGGAGCGGGTCAGATCGCACCGGATCGTCTCGGTACGGCTCAGGCCGGCCTGGGTCCGAGCGCAATGGGTCGGGACGACCTGGAGCGTCTGACCGTTCGGGTCGTTCTCGTGGCGGTTTCTCGCAAGACGATCGGTCAGGGAGACCTCCGCGTCATATCCCCACCGCGGCAGAGCGACGTTCGGCCGAGGTGCGCCAGGCGCGTGGCCCCCGCGCTCCCAAGCCCGAGCGTCTCGAGGCTCCTGCCTGGGAGCGCGAGTCCTGGGTGGATGAGGGACCCATCCGGGCCGAGGCAGAAGCGGCCGCCACACGCGCACGGTCGGAAGAGCAACCGGCAGTTGAGCCAACTCGACGAAGTCGGCCAGTAGGTGAACTCGATCCCGGCGTGGTGAGCGATGTCGAACGCGAGGCAGGGGCCGCTCGTTCTGCTCGGTACAGAGAGCGGCTCACCTCCGCTGCGGAAGCATTGGAGCGGGGCCGATACGACGATGCCCGGCGGATGGTGCAACCCGTGTTGCGTGATCTCCCCAACATCGCGATGGCGCACGAGATTGCCGGACTTGCGTTCTACGGCACCGGACAGTGGCGAAAGGCTGCTGCGGAACTCGAGGTGGCGCGCCAACTCGACGGTTCGGTCCGCCATCACCCGGTGCTCGCCGACTGCTACCGGGCAATGCGTCGCTACGCGGCGGTCAACGATCTGTGGGCCGAGTTGAAGGGCGCGTCCCCGGCGCCGGAATTGATGGCCGAAGGTCGAATCGTCGCGGCTGGGGCGTTAGCTGATCAGGGTGATCTTGCCGGAGCGTTGAGGTTGATGGAGAAAGCACGTGAGGTGCCCAAGAAGGTACGGGCGCATCACTTGCGCCAGTGGTACATGATTGCCGATCTGTTGGATCGCTCCGGTGACGTG
>JAULZL010000420.1:0-5206 GCA_032117355.1 Candidatus Nanopelagicales bacterium | reverse complement strand
GCGGCGATGCCCGTTGACCCAGATCCCATGAAAGGATCCACAACAACGCCACCACTTGGGCATACAAGCCGGATGCACCAGGCCATCAGCCGCCACGGCTTAACGGTTGGGTGGTGATTCCGTACCTCAGTCGCCGTGCGCCCTGCCCCTGCGCGTGGGCTTTGGGTTCCGGCGCTCCCCACTTCCCGGCCCACGGCTTCGGCGCCGGAACGCGCGGGAAGATCCTCACACCCGGCCTCCCGCTCCGCGCGCGAAACCTTCGGGGAGTAGTAGAACGGCTGGTCAAAGGCGTCTCCACCCACAACCGAGAAGAACTCGGAGGCGCCGGGGTATTGGGCCTCCAACGCCGCCACTGGACAATCGTCCGCGCACGCATCACTACACGCCGCGCTGTGCGAAAACACGATGTTCGCGGGCCAGCGGCCGTTCTCCTTGTAGGTGTCAATCTCCTTGCCGATGAGGCCAGCAGACGCAAACTGCACAACGCCATCCGACCGTTGCTGCCGTTGCTTCCGGCTGAAGTCTACGCTCCCGGGCTTAAACGGCACGCGGCAGGCGTCGATGTTGAGCCCCCCAAGCCCATACGAAAGCACGTTGCTGATGAGCGTCGTGGGCATGGGCTTTCGCGCCAGGATGAAGGGTTCATGCCCAGGCTTGAGCGCGCTTCCCCATCCCTTCCATGCCCAACCAGCCTCCGTTGCGGGCTCTCCCTTGGGCGTTCGCTCGTAGTTGCCGCCCGACATGGCCGGGTTCTCGCTCTCCAGCGCACCCGCTCGTCCGCGCCAGATGCCCGCCTGCTTGTCTGCTTCTTTGGCGAGGTCCGTGCTCTTTGGGAAGCCGGATCCGTAGATCCAGTGAAGGCTGTCCCTCACCTGAAACCCGGCGTCCTCGATGGCGCACGCCATGCGGTGATAGGTCCGGGTCGCGCCAAACGCGATGAGGTGGCCACCCGGCTTCAGTACCCGTAGCGCCTGCTTCCATAGCTCTACGTCGTAGGCGATCCCCGTCGCATCCCACCCACGGCCCATGAACGAGATTTCATACGGTGGATCGCATACAATCGCGTCCACCGAATCCGGGCCAAGGCGGGCAAGGACTTCGCGGCAGTCCCCATAGAGCAGGCGCGCAGACATTATTCTTCCGTGTTTAGTACGTCTTGAATATCATCTACCTTCTGCTTCATCATCGGGTAGTTGTGAAGAATCGTGCGAGCGGCTTCTCGCATCTGCACGACGAGAACCTCGCGGACCAGCCGGTCAATGTATGGGCTTGCTTCCGCGACGCCGTGGCGCTCATGGTCCTCGTACTGCTGAAAGCATAGGGCGAGTTCGTTGGCCGCTTCCAGAATCTGGCTTAGGGGCAGACGCCCTTCGCTGAGGTACTCACGAAGCTCGGCCAACTGGGCGGCGTTGTTGTCGATTAGCGAGGACAATCGGGACTCCTGAACATGGTCATGAGGTCTTGGAGAGGGACTTCTGCGGTGGCGAGCTTATGCCCGCACTTGGGGCAAACGCGCTGCCGCATTACCCAGTCGGGCGAATACCAGCCAACGAGGCGTTCCGCCTCCCGATAGTCGGCGCCTGTGCGTGTCTTGGCGTGGCTGTCTGGGGTTCTGGTGTTTGTGGTGTGGAGCGCCGCATCTCCGCACTTTGGGCATGTCATGACTTCGCCTCCAGCGCCGCGACGAGGGCTTCGGCTTCGGTGTCGTAGTCGCAGAGGGAGTGTTCCTTGGCGTGCCACGACCAGCGGTTGCCGGATTGCCAGTACTCGCTGTCGTACCATACGCTCGCGTGCGGGTCGCGCCACGCCTCCCGCACCAGCGCAAGCACGATGCCCTTCGTAGCGGGCTCGCGGAGGTCGGGCCGGTCGATAGACGGAGTCCAGCGCCACAGCAGGGACTGCTCCCACGTCCGCCCCTGCATGTCCCGCAGGCCCGGAAGCGGGCGGAACTTCGGGCACGCCGCCAGTCGGGCACCCAGCGCGTCAGCTTCTTCGTCGGTCATCGCTCCCCCTCGCGGCGGTGCTCGCCGCACGCCAGCATCCGATCGAGTAGGTCGATGGCGCTCTGCTGGAGCGTCTCGACGGTGGGACGGAGGGCGTCCCCTGCGGCGTCCCCTGCGGCGTCCCATGCGGCGGCCCGTGCGGCGTACCCTGCGGCGTCCCCTGCGGCGGCCCGTGCGGCGTCCCGTGCGGCGGCCCGTGCGGAGTCCCATGCGGCGTCCCCTGCGGCGGCCCGTGCGTCGGCCCATGCGGCGGCCCGTGCGGCGGCCCGTGCGGAGTCCCATGCGGCGTCCCATGCGGCGGCCCATGCGGCGGCCCATGCGGCGTGCACGATACTCCCAGCCGCCTCCGCTGTCGTCAGGCCCACGATCTCAGGCAGCGCACGCAGAGCCGCCGCGTGAGGCGCGAGCGACGGCACAAGGTCAAGCCATGCCGGCGTATAAATGCGGATCAGCCAGTCCAGCGCGAGATACGCGCGGCGCTCCTCTGTGGCATCGTCACCACGCGATCCGACGAGGCGCGGAACCCACACCGCACCGGGAATGAGCCGGTCGCGGTCCTCCTCGGATAGCGCGTCGTTCCATGACCGCATGAATGCTGCGATGACCGGCGAGGCGCACGACGGCTTGTCGCTCCACGGCTCGCCAGCCATGTAGGCGACGGCCTCCATGATGCAGAGGTCGCGGTTGCCCGTGGGGGCGGTGGTGGCGTCGTGAGAGCCAACGCCAAAACGAATGGTAGCAAGATCCATAGTCATTCCCCCTCGCGGCGGTGTTCGCCGCGTTCGATGGCGTCTGCCTCTGGCAGCCATGATGGATACACATTGGCGTCATAGCGGCGCAGCCACGCCACGACGGCGGCGCGCTCCTCAGCTACGGCCGCGGCTATGTCCTCTTCGAGCAGCTGGATCGCCTTCTCGATATCCGCTTGCAGATCGGTACCGGTCATGGCTTCGCCTCCAGCGCAGCGACGAGGGCGTCGGCTTCGGTGGCATAGTTGCCCATTCCTCTACATGAGAACGACACTGCCCACGCACGGAACAGCGCTGACCAGTAGACATGAGCGCTCGGATCGTTGTGCTTCTCCCGCACCAGCGCCAGCACGCATCCGAGCGTGGCGGGATCAGTAAGGTCTGGCGACAAACAGTCTGTCGATCCATACGTTTCATTGCCGTTTTGGTCGAACGACCTAAACGTCTCGTCATCGACCCATACACAACGGAAACCCGTGTTGATCATCATCCCTGGCATCCACCGCCATCCATTGCAGGCGACGGCGCGTCGCGCAAGTTCGGTCATCTCGGGGGTCATGGCGCAGCCTCCAGCGCGACGACAAGAGCTTCGGCTTCGGTGGCTCCATTCGCCATCAAGCGATGTGGGCCACAAGTGAATACCGACCACCAGTTGTCTCGCTCTGCCTCATCGTATCCGTCCCATTCTGGTGCGCCGTTGGGTTCCGCGTGGCATCCGGGAAACGCCTCTCGAACCAGCGCGAGCACGCATCCGAGCGTCGCAGGATCGCGCAGGTCTGGCACGTCGATCGCGCTGTTCCATCGCCAGAGCAGCGAGTCGTCCCAGCTGCGGCCCTGCACATCGCGCATCCCGCGCATCGGCCGGAAGTGTTTACACGCGACGAGGCGCCGCCCGAGTGAAATGTGATCCATGATGCTCATCGGACATCCTCGCTCACGATGGTGAGGACAACCGTTCCGATCTGATCAACATACTGATCTCCGCAGTTGCGGGAGATGAGCGCGGGTCGCTCGTTGAACACGGCTTGGCAATAGCTGACGAACTCAGCGCACGACTCAAACGTGGAGGCCTTGGCGCAGTATCGATCGTTGTTGCAGACGTACATGATGTCCTCCTTCTCGTCGTCGGCTTCATCGCCGCCCGACACATCATAGATACCGCACCGCATTCTATGATGCAAGAAGGAGCATAAAAAAAGCCGCCGGGATGCACCATGCGCCCCGACGGCTTCCCGCCTTCCATCGAAGGTTTAACCGATCTTCACGCCACGGACGGTGAACGGGGTGGCCAGGCTCCAGTTACCGACGGCCATGAGGCCCTCGAACGTCTCCATGCGGTACACGGTGCGCTGCACCAGGGCGTTGGAGCTCCCCGCCAGCCACGCCTTCCGAGCTCCGACGTAGGCGCGGACCCACTCCTTCTCGTCTCCGCCGTTGGCGGGAGCCTTCTGCGGGAACGCCGCACGGTGCGTGGCGACACGACCCGGCCCCGAGTGAATGCAGGTGTCGTAGACGACGGCGTAGCCAAGGGCAGTCGTGAGGCCGATCGCCTTCGCGTGCGTGACGGCAGGGTTCCAATAGTTCTCGTCAAACACCTCGTCCTGCGCGGCCTGCATCTTGGGGTCAGCGCCCGCCTCCTTCAGCAGGCTGACGAGGTTCTTGGCCCAGTCGGGCGGAGCGGACGGGTTGAGCTTCGCCGTCTCGTTCGCCGCGAGCTGGGGCAGGTACGCCTTGAGCTTGTCGGCGTGGACGCCGCCCGCCGCGATGTACTTCTGGACGATCTTGTCCAGCGACCCGGCGTTGTCCGTGGCCTGGTGCTTCCCGTAGGAGATGCCCGCGCCGTCCCGCAGGATCGTGCACGTCGAGTAGGAAGCCGCGGTCGGCACCTTGCCCGTCTCGAAGATGGACAGGATGCAGTCGATGGCGTGCTTCTGGCTCTTGGAGATGGACATGAGTCACTCGCTCTGGTTGGGGTAGTTGGAGTTCGAGTTGGCCTTCGTCCCGAAGAAGTACGCGAAGACCATCAGGCACACGTCCTTGACGAAGCCGAGGATGATGGTGTGCTCCTCGTCCGACAGCAGGCTCGTGTCCGGCCCGGCGATGAGCAGGTCAGCGATGTAGGCTCCGATGACCAAGGCGACCAGCGACGTCACGAAGCGCGTCAGGTACTGCTGCTCGTTCCGCGACGACGCGTACATGCGCGAGACGGACATCTGGATGCCGCCCACGATCAGCACGCCCAAGGCGATGGCCGCCAAGGTCGTCCCCTTGTCGTCGTACAAGCTCGGGTACTCGCGTCCAGCTGCGGGCGCCTGCGCGGTCTGGGTGGCGAGCTCAGGCGTTGCGGTCTGGTCTGGGTACATTCGCCCTCCGTCATGAATGGTAGTTCATCTGCGGGTAGTAGATGACGATCGCAGACGGAAACGGCGCGCCTGCCTTGGCCGTCCCGAACCG
>JAULZL010000419.1:0-3863 GCA_032117355.1 Candidatus Nanopelagicales bacterium | reverse complement strand
CGCCGCTCGAAGCCAGGCCCAGGGGCGGCTGCGGCGCTGGCTGTTCGTGCGCAGAAGTGCGTTTCTGATGGTCCTGGGCCTGATGCACATGCTGCTGCTCTTCCCCGGCGACATCCTTTTCATCTACGGGGTCACCGGCCTGATCGCGATCGCCTTCCTGCGTCGATCACCCAGGGCGCTGCTGACGTGGGCGGTGGCCATCCTCGGGGTCGGCGCTGCCATCAACAGCCTCATTGCGGTTGCGTCATCGGGCCAGGCGGAGGGGCTACCCGCTGAATTGGTGGAGCAGGGCAGCCTTGGTGCTGCTGCATATGCAGTGGCCGACTACGGCGGTGTCGTCCAGTACAACGCCATAACGTCCGCGATCGCTCAGTCCTCAGGCATCATCACCGGGCTGTTCTGGATCCTCCCTCTCTTCCTGCTGGGCATGGCGGGAGCGAAGTCACGGATCATTACCGACCCGGGGAGTCATCGGCCGCTGCTGCGGCGAATTGCCGTCGTATGCCTTCCCGTTGGACTGATTGCGAACCTGCCGCTTTTCGAGGTGGGTGCACTGGGTGCTGCTGGCGTTGCTCCTGCGGCGGGGAGTGCCCCGGTCGCGGTGGCCCTGACGCTGGTGAACCTGATCGCCGTCCCGATCCTCGGCATCGGCTACCTGGCTGCAGCAGGCTGGTGGTGGTCAGGTCGTCAGCCGGCACGACCGATGGTCGCGGTGGGTCGGATGGCGCTGACGGCGTACCTCCTGGAAAGCCTTATCGTGTTCTTGGTCTTCTTCGGGTTCGGCATCTATGCAAACGTGGGGGTGGCGGGCAGCATCGGGATCACCTTTGGGACCTGGCTCGTCATCACGCTGATCTGTGATCGGTGGCTACGGCACTTCACCTACGGCCCATTCGAATGGCTTTGGCGGGCGGTTACCTATCTTCGGATTCCGGCGATCCGGCCACCGCGATAGTCTGCACCCATCCGCATCCCACCTGATTCACCCCTACGCGTCCCGCGTTCCTGGGGCCTCCTTGTCTCCGGCACGGTTTTCGCCGGCGTCGGGATCTCCCTGCTTCTCGAATCTGGGTTCGGCGTCACGCCGGTCGACGCGGTGGTCGCCGGGCTCAGCTCGTGGACGGGAATCAGCGTCGGCACCGCACTGATTGCCATGTGCGCGCTCCTTGTCCTCGCTGCCTGGCGGCTCGGGCAGCAGCCGGGCGTGGGCACGCTGGTCAGCTTTATCTTCATTGGCCTCTGCGTCGATGCATCCCTGCACCTGATCGACATGGCAGGGCTGGCGATCTCGAGCTCGCCGTGGCCGACGAGGGCGGGCGTCTGGCTGTTGGGTGCCTGCCTGCTCGCGCTGGCAGCCAGTTGCCTGTATGCCAGCGGGCTGGGAGCCAGCCCCTATGACATCTTCGTCCAGGCCTCGCGTCGATTCGGCCTGAGTATCCCGATTGCGCGACTCCTCGTGGACGCCGTTATGTTCCTGATTGCCTTCTTGATCGGTGGCGCATGGGGGATCGGCACCGTTGGGCTGCTGCTGCTTCTGCCGCTGCTGCTCAGGTATCTACTTCCGCGTACGGAGCGATATGCGGCAAACGGTCGTCCCAGGGTGAGGCGAGAGCCTCGCGAGCCTGTGGCACGGGCGATCGACCCGGTCGGCTGAACCTGCTCCAGTGGCGAGGCCGGCATTACCCGGCAGCGAGGAGCCGGGCCATCCGTGAGATCGATGTCGTGAAGCCCTTGCGTGCCGCGGCCGCAACCGGCCCAGCCAGGAATTGCGGTAGGCCGGGGACCCGGATGTCCTCAACCCAGTCCAGACGCGAACGCGCCGGATCCAGGGAAGTGACCGACAGGGTGACGACTCCGGTCAGCACAGGACCGATCTTGGTGACATGCACCGTCCTTGCTGCCCTGTCCAGGGAGTCCACCCGCATCCGATCGGGAAGCGCTAGCGGGCCAAGACCCGACGTGGCCACGAACTCGGTGCCCGGTCCGCCGTCACCGGAAAGGATCTTCACCCGGGTCAGTGGGACCCAGGCGGCGTGGCCTTGCCAGTCGATCAACTCGTCAAAGACCACGTCAGCAGGGAAGGGGAGGTCGCGGGTGACGGTGAAGGAGACCCTTGCCATGATGCACTTCTTCCAGAGACGTTGATCCCGACCATGCTTTGCACGGGATGTGACCACACCTTCCCATGCAACGGTGGGCAGTGCACTCCCGGTCGCGGGCAGGATGCGGCCCACCACGCGAGCGTCAGCACGGCGCTGTGCGGCTTCCCAGGTGGCCTGGCCTCAGAAGCCCGATTGTCCTTCTCATGGCGTTGCCCTTGGGCTAGCATCTCGCCGACCTTTCCAAGGCGGTGGTCGAGGAGGTTGGCATGAGATCGAGGATGAACTCCGAGGTTGCACGAATCGGGCTCGTTGCTGGGGTGGCACTCTCCTTGGGCTGCTTGCTGATGGCAAGTCCTGCGGCGTCGGCCGCACAACCGACGCGATCAACCACCATGGCCCAATGCATGGCGACGGAATCGGCGGCGACCGACTATGGCTGCTACGAGATCTCCGTGGCGTCCATCAGTCCCGCCAAGGTCGTCCTTCGCATCACCTGGGATCTCAACACCACTGCCGAGGGCTTCAATAACGCTGACTGGAAGGGCGGCGTCTGGATGCAGCGCTGGCCCGTGGCGGGCCAGTGGCCGAAGGGTGGATACCCCAAGGGAGTGGAGCAACTCCCGTCGGGCAAGGGTCAGGAACTATGTGAAAGTTCCATCGCAGCCGGCTCGGCCGCGAGCAACTGCTACAGGACTTTCTCCGGGGCCAAGGGCAGTCTCGACCTTGACTTCCCTGCGTCCATGGCCGGATATGTCTATGAGATCCAGACGTCTGACACCATCTGCTCAACCGACCGATCTTCCTGTGGACCAAGTGGCGGGTCCCTCCAGAATTCCTCGTACGCATATGCATTTGTGATCAAGTCCTTCAAATACAAGAACAAGAAGGGCAAGAACATGATTGGCACGACCTGCCCCGCTGCGGCCAAGCGCGCGAGCAGTTGCACCGCAACCCTGTCCGCCAGGTTGGTCAACAACATCGGTGGTGGGTCCCCGGTAGCGCTGAGCAGCGGTTCCTGATCCGGGGGCGTGAACGTGGGAACGGGTGCGCCCGCGCGATTGGAGGACGCAGTTCGGATGGTCAGCTGCCGCGAATGAGCGTCACGCTCCCAGCCGCCACCACGTAGGCCGTGTCGGCCGTAGTCGCGAGAGCGTCCAGTGCCGTGATGGTGCCCTGCTGCTCCCAGGCCGCTCCATCGCCCGTCCGCCACACAGTCCCGTCCTGGCGGACGGCCCACAGGGCGGATCCATCGTCAGCAGCGGCCAGGACGAGGGGTGGCTCTTCCATCGTGGGAGCGTCGGCAATGGTGCCGTCGCGCCATATCTGGAGGCCGTCCTGCGTCGCGATCCAGAGGTCTCCCCGGAACCAGGCAACGGAGGTCGCATTCGCCACCTTGGTTTCCTGCCAGGTCTTTCCCTCGTCCTCGGAGAGAAGCACTCCCTGCCTGGTCCCAATGCCAGCGACGCGTTCTCCGTCCAGTGCGAGTCCGTGGAAGTCGACCTGGCCGGTGAGGGACACGGGCTGCCAGGTGACGCCGCCGTCCTCGCTGCGCAGGAGTCCGAGGGGGTCGGGGAGGTCAGTCCCCGGTCCAGGGTGCCCGCTGGCCACCAGGGTTGCGCCCTGAGCAGCCAGGCCCATGAGGTCATCCTGTGCCGTGCTCCGTTGCTGGGTCGAACCAGTTGTCAGGTCAACCTCGACTAGTCCACTGTGGGTTCCTAGCAGCAGACTGCCGTTGGCGACGACCGCCGCATGGACGTGCTC
>JAULZL010000418.1:0-2225 GCA_032117355.1 Candidatus Nanopelagicales bacterium | reverse complement strand
GGCGTCCCCTTCACCGTCCACCAAATCACCCGTGCCCGTGACGCGGGCGTCACGCGAATCGTGCTCGGGACGAGCTACAAGGCCGAGGTATTCCGGGAGTTCATCGACGGGAGCGACCTCGGCATCGAGATCGTGATCGCCACTGAGGACGAACCACTGGGCACGGGCGGCGCGATTCGCCATGCGCTGCCCTTCCTGGAATCGGGGCCGAATGACCCTGTCCTGATCTTCAACGGCGATGTCCTGTCGGGGGTCGACATCAACGGCCTGGTCGAGCACCACGTCCGCACCGATAGCGATGTCACCCTCTACCTGACCCCGGTTGACGACCCGCGCGCCTATGGACTGGTTCCAACCGACCAGCAGGGGCGGGTGACCGCCTTCCTCGAGAAGCCGCAGACACCCGAGGAGATCGTCACCAACAACATCAATGCCGGTTGCTACGTCTTTCGCCGGTCGATCATCGACGACATACCCCATGGCCGCGTCGTCTCGGTCGAGAGGGAGACCTTCCCTGGGCTGCTTTCCAGTGGCGCTCGAGTGAGCGGGGTGGTCGACTCCGGCTACTGGCTGGATCTCGGCACGCCGCTGTCCTTCGTCCAGGGCTCCCGGGATCTCGTCCTGGGCCATGCCCCATCGCCTGCGGTGCTTGATCGAGGCGACTTCCTGGCACTCGATGGTGCCGTCATTGATCCGAGTGCCCAGGTTCACGGTGGCACATCGATTGGCCGCGGGGCCGTGATCGAAGCGGGGGCCGTGGTGACCGGCTCGGTGATCTTCGATGACGCACGGGTTGGGTCTGGGGCCCGCATCGTCAACAGCATCGTCGGGTCCGGCGCTCAGGTCGGGGCAAACTGCATGCTCGAAGGGGCGGTCATTGGGGATGACGCGGTCATCGGCGCCGGAAATGAACTGCTCACGGGTACGCGCATCTGGCCCGGATCGGTGCTGGGGGACACCGTGATCCGGTTCTCCAGCGATCGCTCGTAGTTCGGGCTTCGGACGGGTTGACTCCGGGCTCGGTCAACCAATGTCGATGATGAAGGCCGCGGGATCCCGCGCTGGCCGATCGGTTGGGCCGGACGCGGGGTGCCCGACAGCGACGGCACCGAGTGGTGCATAGCTTTCGGGGAGTCCCAGCACCTGATGAACGACATCAGCGCAGAACATCGTCGAGGAGATCCAAGCCGTGCCGATTGACTCGGCGGCCAGGGCAACCATGAGGTTCTCGACGGCTGCCCCGCCGGCCACCATGAACAGATCCCGCTCATGGGACCGTCGTTTGGAATCGGGGTAGTCGTGGGCTCCCGCGGCCAGGTCGATGAACGGCAGGACGATCACGGTTGCGGTGCGCAGGATGTCACCACGCCGAAGCCGTCGCGCAATCTCCGACTCGTCCATGCCATCGACACCGCGCAGGTCGTCGATCCAGCGAGCCCGCATCGCATCCAGGAGCTCGGTTCGGGCCTGCTGGGCCCTCAGGATCGCGAACCGCCAAGGGGTGCTGTGGTGGGGGGCAGGGGCGGTGATCGCCGCCGCGATCGCCCGGTCGATTGCCTCCGATGAAACGTTCTGGTCGGTGAAGGAGCGCACGGTGCGACGGGCTAGTACCGCGGCTCGCTGACCTTCCAGACGTGCCTCGCTCGTCCCGAGGGAGAACAGGTCTTCCTCGGCCGGCCGGATAAGGGCGCCGGCACCCGGTCCGTCCGCCTCGATAACCCACGGGCCAGCGCCGCGGACGATCGCAACGGGCACCCCGGAGGCCTTGCCCTTGACCAAGTCGGCCGCCCCGGCGATCTCGTCGGCGACTGCGACGACGGTCATTTCCAGCGGCCGGCCCCAGCCATCAGCGCGGCCGGTGTGGTCATCCAGCGGCATCAGCCCGGCAATGCCGATGGCGGCGTCGGTCAGGCCATTGCGCCAGGCGCGGCCCATCGTGTCCGTGATGATGACCGCGATGTGCGCGCCGGTCGCCTGGCAGATCTGAGCGCGCAGGCGGCGGGCGGATTCGTCCGGATCGACCGGCAGCAGAACTACGGTTCCGGGATCGACATTGCTCGCATCCACCCCGGCAGCAGCCATGACCAGGCCGTGGGACGTCTCCACGATGCGCGTTGTGCCGCGCGCGGTGTACTTGGTGGCCACGATTCGGACGGACTCGGCGGTGATTGCATCCTCTCGCGAATCAGCCTGGACGACCCGGCCCTCCGCCTTGGAGACGATCT
>JAULZL010000417.1:0-2479 GCA_032117355.1 Candidatus Nanopelagicales bacterium | reverse complement strand
CTGGACGACCGGTCACGATTCGAGCGTCCGCTCCCCTTACTTGACCGGCCCGGACTGCAGCATGAACACCGTGATCGCATCGAAGTACAGTTCATTGAGGGCAAGGACCTGCGCTGCCGTGGCCTCCGGGCTTCCGGCCAGTGCTTCTGCTGCACCGGTGCCATAGGCCGCAGCCCAAACCGGCAGGCTCGCGTCCAGGCCTCGCTGGCCCAGGAGTGCGGCAACCTGGTCGACCGCCTGCTTGGCTGTCGACATCGATGCGACGAGGACCTCAGGCTGCTGGACCGCCGAAGGGTCTGCACCGATGCCGAACTGGTCGACGCCAAAGTTCTGAACGGCAGCGATCAGGGAGGTAGTTGCGATGTAGTACGTCACCGCTACCGTCGCCTGCAGTAGTTCATCCGAAAGGGCGTCCTTGCTGCTCGGGATGGCCGCAGCCGCGACACTGAGGTTTAGTACGACCGGCAGGAGCAGGCCAAGATCGTTCTCGCGCGCAAGTTCAGCCGGATCCTGGCCGCGCATCACCACTTGCTGGACGTACTCCTGCTGAGCCCTCCCCGCTGTCACAAGAAACGTCGTGTAGTCCGAGAGATACGCGGCCACTGGTCCTGCACCGGCACTCGGCTGGGCGGGCGCAGCCTGAACGATTGCCAGCTGATTTGGGTAGTACACGTTGATGGCGGTATCCACATCGGCGAGAATGCGCGCATATCGATCGATGCGTGCGGCATCCAATACCGCTCCGTCGAGCTGCTGCTGCACCGACCGCAGGATGGCATCGTTGTATGTCAACCAGCTCAGGGCGTTTGGCAAGGTCAACTGCTGCTCATAGCCCATGGCGTCGCCGAGTTGGATGCCCTCCGCCAATGCAGCCGAATTGCTGGCGGTCGAGCGTGCTAGCCAATCAGTCAGCCAGGTGGTCGCGCCAGTCAAACCCGAGGCTGCGAACTGTGCCTGTGCATTCGCCGAAGCGCGCTCCCGGACTGCGATATTCATGCCCTGCATGCCGATGCCGTATGCCGTTGCGACCTCACCTGACTCGGCAGCAGACGCGGCTTGGTTGAGAAGGCTGTTGACGGCTTCGGTCGCCTGATTGGCCGGGAGCGCTGCTGCCTCGTCATCGAGCAAGGTGAGGAGTTGCTTGACCTGCCTTGCCGAGAGTTCCTGGACGGCTGGGGGCAAGACGAAGGGAGAAGTGGACGGGTAGGCGAACCTGTCGTCAGTGAACAACGCAAATGCCTCTTGCACGTTTCCCACTGACCGGACCTCAAGACCCATGCGCTTACCAACCACGTCCGCGGACTCGACCTCATTCGTGTCCGGGTTGCGAAGGCTCATATTGGCCATGGGGAGCAGCACTGTCCGATACCCCTGCTCAGCCGCGGCCTGCAGCTTCAGGGTTATGCCGCCTACTGGACCAATCGAGCCATCAGGGCTGATGGTTCCGGTCATCGTCATGTCTCCACGGATGGGCGCATCAAGCAGTGCCGCAACCACGCCCACCGTCAAGATGCCACCAGCCGATGGTCCGTCGATCGGACCGGACACGCCGAAGTCCACATCCACTCGCCCGGGATTGACGCCGCTGATCATGGAGCCCACTGCCGCCGCAGCCGCCGATGCGGCGGTCCACTGGGCCCCCGCCCCTTGCGCCTTGATATCGGCGAGGTCGATCGTGAAGAGCGCTGAACCATTCTTCGTCGCCCAGATCCGCGCTGGCTCGGTGCCGCTCGTGCCAGCCTTGTCGTCAGCCCACAGAGCGGGGACGGTGACCTCATATCCCTCGTCGCGGGCGACGGGTTCACGCAGACCCTGGGATGCCGTAAACGAAGCAGGCGAACTGCACGCGGTCGCTCCGGCCAATATGCCAGGGAACAGGACGACAGCCGCGACCATGGACAGAACGCGTCTCATGTCGCGAAGTCTGACAGATCTCCTCCGCTGCAAGGTCTCGTCACCACCGGGACGCGAGAACGAACGACGATCGGTGGAAGGTGTTGCTGACTCCTGCATCGTGATGAGGAATTCGCCCAACTGATCGTCCGAGAACCGCTTGACGGTGTGAGGAACGACGGTGTCGTCCCAGAGTTGGTACTCACCGACGTTCATGCTCGCATCCCCGGTGCAGGACCTGCCGTCAGATTGGTTCAGCTCGGTACCGGATCCCCCATCCGAGGATTGGCGTGAGCTACCTGCGTCAAAGCGACGGGAGAGGCGAAGGAGACCGTCCCTTCGACATCATGTCCCGAAGAGAATGTCCCCTCGGCACAGGCTTGGCTGCCCGGTGACAGGACCCCCTCGAAGGTCACCGTGTCCTTCTTCTGGCATGCAATGTTCGGTGACCGCCCTGAATCGCCCTTAAACCTTCGGGGGCTCAGCCGTCGCGTCCACCAAGGGTCTGGGGTCGGGATTCGGCCCGAGGGTTCGGCGGCCTGTTTCGGACGCCTCCTCTTCCTGGTGAGGCACGGGCCTCCTTGGC
>JAULZL010000416.1:5592-14662 GCA_032117355.1 Candidatus Nanopelagicales bacterium | reverse complement strand
TGAAGCCGGCGCCCGCTGCACGGCCGGTGCCCTTCGCAGGCTCGGAAATGCAGCTCACGCGCATGTCAGGGTGGGCCGCGGCGAACCTCTCGATAGCAACACGGGTTGCGTCGGTGGATGCGTTGTCGACGACGATGACAAAGAAGTCCTCGAACCTCTGACCGGCGAGGGCCTCAAGGGTCGCAGTGATCGACCGCTCCTCGTTGAAGCACGGCACCACGACGGCAAGGCGCACGGGTTCACGACTGGACAAGCTGACTCCTTCGCAGGAAGACCAAGCCGACACCGCACACGGCAACCAGTGCGACAGCCGTGCCTGCGGCACCTGCTAGCGCCCATGCCCCGTATGCAACCAGCGGCCCAATGAGTTGTCCTGCGCTCGAGCTTGAAGCATTAAGGCCCATCAGGACCCCGAACTCGCCGGAGGACCCGGGCAGCGCCGCCCACAGGGCAGCCAGGGGCGGTGCTGCCAACACTGCCCCGACGGATGCGAGGCAGCCTGCCGTTAGCACGACCACTCGGTTGCCCGAGAAACCGGCAACTGCGACGCCGGCGGCCATGAGCACGAACGACACCCGCACGAGTACCACGCCACGCACGATGCGAGTGAGCGGAGCAAGGGCCACGACCTGAAAAAGCCCGCCGACCACCAAGAACAGCACCAAGGACCCCAGTGCCACTGCCAGTTCAACACCCAACTGGGAAACGAACAGCACCGGGGCAATCAAGAGGAATCCGGCCTGCACCCCCGAGGAAGTCACCTGGGTCGCTGCCAGCGAGCGAGCACCCGGCCGCACCCACTGCCTGCCTAGACGCGGCCCGGCCAGGCTCTCGGCCGCAGACGGCACCGGGGCGAGCAGCACGACTGACGCGGCAACAATTGCCGCTGCCATCGCGACCGTTGCAGCAAAGGGCAGACCCTGCCCGGCGGCCAGCGCACCGAAGGCGACACCGGCCAGCAGGCCAGCCCCCATAGCCGCACCGAGTACCCCCAGTCGGGCCGAGCGTTCGCCAATGCGACCCTCGCGCACGACCATGGCGAAGACGACGGCGACATTTCCCGCACTCAGCCCGTCGATCACTCGACTTGCCAGCAAGGCCCAAGGTTCGACGCTGAAGACAAGGATGGCGAACCCCGCGGCGGTTCCGGCGAGGCAGCCGGCCAGCACCAGTGTCGTGCCGAACCGGTCAGCGAGGACACCTATCCATGGCACGGCCAGCAACTGGCATGCGGAGAACGTGGCGAAAAGGACGCCGATCGCCCAGTAGGACAGGCCGACGTCACGTCCCGCAAACGGAAGCAAGGGCATCACCGACGCGTAGCCGAAGGTATCCAGTGCCAGTACTCCGGCACCCACGATGAGCGACCGACGCTCGACGATCAATCCATGTCCCCGGCTTGCAGTTCAAAGTCCGCAACAGACTGTGGGTCGTGCGAAGCGACCATCACCAGATCCGGGTCAGCAGCGCGCACCCGACGCAGCAGTCCATACGTGCCCGCCTGCACATGGCGATGGTGGGCCAGCCACAAGTGGGCTCGCCCACGTTGAGTGGATTCAAGAGCGCCACGCGTCCAGTACGAATCCCCGCACCACAGAACGGTGCCGCGGCACTTGTCGGCAAGCACTATTCCGACGTGCCCGGGCACATGTCCGGGCAGATCCACCAGGATCAGCGACTCGTCCCCAAACAGATCCGCAGACTGCTGGAACGGCCCCCAGGGCGTCTTGTCAAGATGAACGGTTTGGGATCGCGAGGGGAAGTCGTCCGGCAGCATGCCGGGCAGTTGTCGGTGGCGCACCAGGCCGCTCACACCTCGCGCCCTGGAGGTCGCCGCGAGCGCATCGTGTGCGACGTACACGGTCGCGTCAGGGAAGTCGGCCACGCCCGCGCTGTGGTCCGGGTCCAGGTGGGTGAGCACGATCCAGCGGATGTCGTCCGCTTCGATCCCGGCAGACCTCAGTTGCGCGGCGACTGAGTCCTCTGGCCGGATCGTGGCCGGCGTGAACCGGCGGTATAGCGAGTACGGGAACCGGGAGGTGGCCGACAGGAAGCGGGGGGAGTATCCAGTGTCGATCAGGCCCCAGCCCCGGGTTGGGTGCTCTACCAGGCCGCACAGGACGGGCAGGTGCACGCTTGCTTGCCCCTCGCCGACCAGCCAGCCCCGTGCCCGAACCCAGCCGGTATTGAGCATTCGCATGGCCACCGGAGTGGAAGGCATCGGGATGCGTGCCGCCTGGGTAAGTTCACCGGTCACCTCGTCTAGTCCCTGAGCGAAGGGCACCCGGGCACGGAACCCGAGGCCGTCGATGGCGGCACTGGTGTCATACGTCTGGGAGTAGGCGAGCAGGCTTACCGCGTAGCGCGTGACTGGGGGTTCCCGGCCGGCCGCAAGCAACGCCCACGCGCGCTCAAGAGCTTCGGCCAGAGCTAGCACTACTTGGCGTGGGAGTCGGCGGCGGACCCTGCGGTATCCCACTCGATCGGACAGGCCGTCAAGTGCTTCCCACACGTTGATGGGCTCGGGGTGCGCAATGGTGAAGGTGCGTCCGGCGACGGGCGCTTCCAAGGACAGGAGAGTGGCCGCCACCACATCGTCAACGTGAACGAAGTTCGTCACTACGTTGCCCTTCCCCAGGCGCGCGACCCGTTGTGTGCGAAGGGCCTCGAGCACGTGGGGCATGATCGTGGTGTCCCCTGGTCCGTAGATCGCCTTGGGCCGTAGCACGACAATGTCGAATCCTTGGGAAGAGTAATCGGCGGCGAGCTGCTCAGCCGCCCACTTACTCGATGCGTACGGGGAAAGGAATCGCCCCGATGGCACGTCGCCCTCCCGCAGGTTCAACTGATCTCGAGTGCGGGACTGGACGCTGGGCGACGAGAAGTGCACCACTCGCGTGACCGCGTGTGCCGCAGCAGCTTCCAGAACATTGCGCGTGACTGTCAGGTTGGCTGCCGTGAAATCCGCAGCCCGACCCCACGGCTGCGTCCGGGCCGCGGTGTGGACGACCAGGTCGACGCCGGCGACAACAGCGGTGCAGGCTCGCGCGTCGGTGAGTTCAGCGGGCACGAACTCCGCTCCGAGCGCAGACAGGGATGCTCCGATCGCCTGATTGCGTCCCGTTGCACGTACGCGGTAGCCGGCGTCGAGAAGCGCGCAAACGAGCCGCTGGCCGACGAAGCCGGTGGCTCCGGTGACCAGCACGACACGCGGCTCACTCGTCAAAGGTCACTCATCACGATTGGATCTCACCAGCAGAACAACGCGGCACCCAGCGACAGGCCCGCGCTGGTGCCAACGAGCAGGACTTGGCTGCCCGGCTGGATTCGACCAGAGCGCACGCCGTCGAACAACGCTCCAGGGATTGACGCCGCCACACAGTTGCCCACAGTAGGCGCGTTGACGACCATCTTCTCCTGCGGGACGCGCATCGAGCGGGCCAACAGCGTCATGGCTGGCAGGCTGGCTTGATGGGGCACAACGATGTCTACATCAGCCAGGCTTGCCGACCCTCCTGGCAGTACCCGGTCCAGGAATGGCGCCATGTGCGCGCGCGTGAGCCGAAAGATCTCCGGTCCGTTCATGGAGAACAGGAAGTCCTCCTCCGTGGTGCGTGGATCATGTGGATGTCGGAAAATTCCGCCGGCGGCCAGCGTGGTCAGCTCCACGCCCTCGCTGTAGGTCTCCAGCCCCCATGACCGCAGGCCGAAGCCGCTTGCCCCATCCTCAGCCACGCACACGGCGGCGACAGCCATGTCTCCCAGCAATGCGGCGCTCTCCGGCTGGGCCATGTTGATGGCAAGTGACGGCATCTCCGAGGAGACGATCAGGACGCGGCTCACCTGCTTGACGCCTATCAGAGCGTCGACCAGGCCCAAGGCGGACACGAAACTCAGGCAGGTCGAGTTGACCGTGAGTGCTGCGACGCCCGACCCAGCAAGACCGAGTTCACGGTGAAGGAAGCAGCTAGCGTCTGGGAGGGTCATGTACGCAGTTGCGGAGGCATTCACGATCAGGTCGAGGTCCGTCGCAGCAAGGCCTGCGTCGGCGAGCGCCTGCACCGCGGCGGCTGCGGCCATCTCCACCGTCGTCTCGCCACCGGCCCAGCGTCGTTGCTCCACCCCGGTGGTTCGCGAGGCCCAGCCCGGTGGGCACCCGACGAGTTCGTCGATTTCAGCTGCGGTGACGACCCGACTGGGCAGGTACCGCCCGAGGCCGGCGACACGTAAGCGCGGGCGCACGTCGGACATGCTGGCACCTCCTGAATTCGATGGCCTGATTCGGTGGTCCTTTCGATGCGACTTTCTGGGTGCCGGTAAACAACGGGTGCTCTCTGGATCCATCGTGGCGCTTGCCCGGCCAGAACCTGCCTAGTGACTTCTTCAAATGCGATATTCGTTGCGATTGAAGATCGCGACAATACCTCTATACGTTGGCAGCAGCAGACACAGGATCCGCTCACTCGACGCGGTAGCCGCATCGAGTGAGCGGAAGCCTCAGCGATCGAGGGCAGCAGCAACCTCGCCTACGGTTTCGGAATGGGTCGTCCCTCGCTGTCGGTGAACTCACCCTTGATGATCTTGATGAGATCCATTAGCCACCAGATCAGGAAACCCCCTGCAGTCACGATGAAGAGAAAGGCACTTCCGGTCTTACCCACATAGAACCTGTGCCCGGCAAATCCGCCCAGGAAGATGCAGAGCATCAGCGTCGTGCTCCACGTCTTGTCGCTGACAGCGCCGTCGTACGAAGTGCTGGTTGACATCGGATCCTCCGATTGCATTGCCGCTCCGTGCGAACGGCATTTTGGAAGTTACCCAAACTCCCCTCACCGGGCCGAAGTTTCGACCGACTTGGAGCCCGGTTCGGAATAACTGGGGGGTTAACACCCCAGTTATTCGGGGATGATCCAAGCTTTCGCGTCACGTCCGCCCAGTATGTGGATCATCATTGAGTGAGAACGTGCCCGAGAAGGGGCGACGGCCAAGCGAAGCCAACAACAGAAGTGTTTTGAGAGTCCCCGAGCTCGCATCAACCGGCAGTCCTGATCCGGCGCATCCCGCCAGTAGTTGCTCTGAGGTGGCCCGAATGGAAACGCGCCTGTCCGACGCAGCCGCCAAAAGCACCACAGCAATTACGGGACGCGTCTAATCCCTGCCCTGCCACGTCTGCGGCCAGTAACAACGCACGACATGCAGGTTCGTGCCGTCGGAGTAGACCGTGGTTGACCTGTCCGGGTACCTCGGTTGCCGGCCTTCGTCAGCAGCTGCCCGTGAGCGTTCGCGATCGCGTAGCCACCATTGATCCCAGCTGAATATTTCGGCAGATATGCCAGGAAGCCGGAAGGCGTGCCAACAAGGATGGGCAGGCGCCGCAACGCCTGCCCATCCTGAACGTGACTGGTGTCTACTCGTCGTCCGACGCCGAACAGCACGGCCCAGGTGCCCAACTCAACGTGTTCGGAGTCGTTGCGGCATCTGCGCGGCTACTCGTCACGCTGAGCGCGAGTCGGTCCACCGACTGGCTAGGGTCCGGGGCGTTGATGGAGGTGTTCGGCATAGGGACTCCCTATCGACTTGAACCACGGGCGTGGCTGACCACAAGTGTACGCCTCGGGCCTGATGGGCCGGCGCCGTTTGTACCAGGCATCGACACTGGGTGGAGCCTTTCGTTGACACGGCTCTGCGAACCCACGATGAAGCGCTTGAAAGTGCAGTAGTTGCAGCCGCTGACCTCCTGTCGGTGACTCCACTGTCCACCATTCCAGCGACATCTTTGGCAGAGTTGGCGGGCCACAACAGTCTTGCGAATTCCGTTCGACGCAGTACTCAGGCAGCAACACCACCTACTGCTGAAAGCATGCCGTGGCACCTTCGCCTCGACGCTTGGGATTAGGGTGTCAGGACTCCGCGGCCTTCCCAACGGTGTCGATCAATGGAGCCTCAGGTACTCGCCGACGACGGTGACCTTCATCGCGCGGGTGACAGCACAGCACTGGGGGTAGGCACCTCGCCCCAGACACACCTCCCGCGTGATCTCGCACGGCTCTGGCCGGTGGACTACCGCTGAATTGTGACGGTCTTTGCCGTTGCACCGAGTTGGTTCAGGTTGACGCCGTAGGTGACGGAAACCCGGCAGGAAATCTTGGCGCCCCTGTCCCCCTTGGTAGGAGTGAAGGACTTCTTGTCCTGGCCGGCAATGACTCGTCCATCGCGAAGCCAGTGGTAGCGGGTCTTCACGGCTGGCCAGGTATTCTCTTCGGCCTTCGTACAGGTCAACTTCGAGCCAGCCTTCGGGTTCCCGGAAACTTTGGCGGATAGGAGCCTGCCGTAGCCGGTCGTGACATAGCCAACCTGCAGGTTGTACACATTCGGTGCCACATTGACCACGTTTGTGAACCAGACATTGCCGTCAGGTCCGGTGGCAACTGCGGTGGGCATGGAGTTGGCGGCCGGTATGCGGTACTGCTTGATCGTTGCCCCAACCTTGGCCCCCGGCACCACGATGCTGCCGAGGGAATTGCCCGCGAGCTCGCTGAACCACAGGGTGTCTGAAGGTCCGGGCGTGATTGAACCCGGCTGCGAGCCAGCAGGAAGGGAGAAGTCTGTGACCACCCCGTTCAAGGTCATGTTGCTGACCTTGCTGTCCAGAGTCTGGGTGAAGTAAATGTAGCCATCGGCGCCCGTGGTGAGGTTGGAGATCGTCGGGGTCGAGTTCTGCGTCGATGGTGGTGTCACTGTCGTCACCGGGTATGTCGTAATCGCTCCGTCGACGGTGATCCGGCCGATCAGGTTGGCGGCGGGAATCGTGAACCACAGGCTGTCCAATGGGCCGGCCGTGATGGAAAGCGGGCACATGAGGCAATCGGTTGTCGTCGAAACGCCCGATATCCCGGGGGCTGGAATAGGAAACACCGTGACGATCCCGTCCGGTGTGATGCGCCCGATGCCGTTGGCGAAATCCAGCGTGAACCAGAGGTTGCCGTCGGGACCCGCGGTGATGCTCTCTGGATGTGCGTTTGGCACCGGAACGGGATACAACGTGACGACGCCATCGACGGTGACTTTGCCGACGAAGTTTGCGTAGAACCCGGTGAACCACATATTGCCATCGGGTCCTGCAGCGAGACCCAACATGCCCGATCCCATTGACTGACTGGCATCGGTGGGTACCGGGAAGTACCTCACCGAGCCTTTGGGGGTGATAACGCCGATGGAGTTGTTGGCGTTATTGGTGAACCACATATTGCCGTCAGGACCAGCAGCAATCGTGTTCGCACCAAAACCATTTGTTGTGAACGCGCATGGCAGATCAGTGGCCAAGGGCTTAGCTTCGCGCGAAGCCGCCTGTGATCCCACCACCCACGTCGATGTGCTTGCGCTGGTAGCAGCAGGAAAGCATGCGTTCCCGAGGTCAAAGATCGTGAACTCTCCGGCAGGAGCAGCCAGGGCACCAGCAGGTGCCATTGTGCTGACGACGATGATCGAGAGGACGCCAAAGGCAAGTCGCCGCAGCAGGCCCAGGCCGAATTGGGTGCCGTGCTCCCACGGCGACCTAGTGATGCAGCCATTGTCCAGCCGATTCATCGTGCACCAACCCTCCGGCTTCAAGCATCCTGCCGAGCTCAAGGCCTCTTCGTTCGTCGGTCTGCTGTGCCCGGGATGATAACCGATGCGTGACAATCCGAGCCGGAATCGATTGACTCCACTGGACCTGAATGGACCAATGGATGACGTGTCGCCGCTTTCCGTACTTCTCCTGCCCGGGCGTGTCAACCGTCCCTAAAATCTCCACATGTCATCACCAGTGAGTCGTCGAACAGTCCTCAAGGCAGGAATCGCGCTTGGAGCCCTCGCAGGCGTGTCTCTGACCGGCGCCCCTCACTCACTCGCAACTACACGTCGGCAGACATTCACCTCCGCGGAGCAGGTGGCACGCCGCGTCTTCGAGCTTGCACGCGAGTCTGTTGAGCTCGGAAGCAGGGGTGTCGGAGGCCTGCTGCTGGACAACCGGACTGGCGAAGTTCTTCGCGAGGGACGCAACTACCGCTTCCTCCCCGTTGATCCTGCTGTCTCTTCGACTCCCGACGAAGTGTTCACGTTCGACTACACCGCCCACGGCGAGACGGGCATCGTGGGATGGTACGTATCGAATCGCCATCGTCTCCGCCTTCCCCATCCGCGCGACCTCACCCTCGTCACAAGCCTCGACCCATGCGCCATGTGCACCGGTTCGATCCTCACGATGGGCTTCAACGCCGCGGTGGTCGCGTACGACCCCACGGGAGGCATGAACGTCACTGAGGACGGCCGGTACCGGACTCTCACGCCCGAGCTCCGGGCTCAGGCCCTGGAGACAATCGGCTTCTACGGAGTCACGCGAGAGAGGCCGTACTTCGGCCCCGAGCAGATTCCGTTCCGTCGAACTGAAGTCTCGCAGGAGACCGCAAACGACTGCCAAGTGGTCTTCTTCTCTCCCCGAAAGGGGACGTCCGTGGATAACGCCGTTCCCCTCGACCAAGTTGTCGATCCATTCTCGCTGCCTGACGCCGACCCGTTTCGGATCGCCATGAAGCAGGTGTGGCCGGAAGCAGGTGCCGTGCGCCTTGCCAGTCCGTATCGCCCCAGCAGGGAACTCAAGGACTTCCTTGAGAGCCTGCTACGCCAGAATCCCGGCGCACGCAACGCCGTGGCCTTCATCGATCGCTTCGGAAACCTCCTCACGGCACGGACCGACAACCCGAGGAGGATGCCCTTCGGAACTGCGTTCATGAACACGACGCAGTCATACGCCCGGAATCGCTACGGACTCTTCAACGATCCGCGCACGCATGAGGGGGCCAAACTGACGCTCACCTCCCCTGAGCATGGCGCCTTCGTCTGGCTGCATGCCCCGACCCCCGACATCGCATCGACCTTGAAGGATCTTGGGGCGTTCGGGTCGACCATGGGCGACCAGACACCTGGTGGGTTCCAGTTCTACGAGCCACCAGTTGCGGGCGAGTACGGCGAACTCCTCGAGCAGATCGCCTTCCTTCCGCCCTTTTACACCCAGCGTGTTGTCATCAGT
>JAULZL010000416.1:0-5582 GCA_032117355.1 Candidatus Nanopelagicales bacterium | reverse complement strand
ACTGCAGTTTCTTTCCTGACCGACTGCAGTTGCTCGTGATGTTGGAGATTGATGAATGAACGAGCCCGTTGACGCATGGCTATCGCGAACGCCGTGACGTCGAGACCCGGATCGATGTTTCAGCCAAACTCATCAACTCGTCCCCATTCCAGCGCTGGGCGAGGCGGTACAGATCGAAGGAGTCGCGCGGCATCGCCCAGTCGAACATTGCCAGCAACTTTCGCGCAGCAGGCTCCTCTGGGGCAACGGTTGCGCCAAGGCTCGACATAGTCGGGGCTCAATCCACGGGCGGCAGGCAGGTGGAGTCCACCCCGGCAATCGACCGGCAGCGCGTGGTCCACCAATCGCTGGATGCTTGAGCTAACGCCTACGCACGTGGGGATCAGTCGGACGCGCCCGGTTCGTTAGTGCGCACCAAGATCTGCTCCGCAAGGCCTGGGGTCGCACGACTGTGCGGTGTCTCTGCTTGCACTGTCTCCCGGATGATCGTCAGGGCCTCATCGATGATGACGTCGCCGGACCTGTCCTTCGGGCAACAGTTCGTCGAAGAACACACGCCGCCGATTCACCTTGCCGCGCGGCTGGCGCGGAAGCAGGGGGACGGACTCCGACAAGACCGTGCTGCCCACTCCGAACCTCTGCACAGACTCGTGAGTCGCGACGAAGTCGAAGTCACGCCGCGACTCACCGACGAGATCACCGAGATATGTGCCGTGGAGATGGACCTCGAGGCTAGGCATCAGTCGTGCCCGCGGGGATTTCCGCCGTGAGCGTCATCCCCGTCAGCCGCATGATGTCGAAGACGCGCGTCAGGGCCAGGGATGTCTTGCCGCTCTCGATTTCGGAGACTTACGCCTGGCTGATCCCCAACTGGTCGGCGACATGCTGCTGCGAGAACCCGCGGGATAACCGCGCCTGCTGCAGCAGACGGCCGAGTGCGGACTTCGGCGTTCCTCGTGCCAACCCCGGGTGAGAGCTGACGACGTGTGGCGCCCGTCATAGCCTGTTGCCGTGGATGACTCGCACCGTGAACTCCTGCAGGCATGGATCGATGCCGTGGCTCGACGACCAGGGCGTGCTTGCGGGATCTTCTTCGAGGACGATGGGGTGTCCTTTGGGCCCCGCGGACGGCCCTGGGACTCACCAGACCTACTGATCGATGGAGTCATCGATGACGGGGACCTCGTGCTGGAAGCGGATGGGGCGCATGGATCAATCCACGTGCGCATGGGTCAGGTCAGCTCTGTCCGACCGGGCGAGCACGGCTGGGGCCCGGGCCTGCACTGTCACGGACTCGTCAATGGCGCGCCCACGGATGTCTGGCTCGTCTAGCTGCGTCACGCCCTCAGTCCAGAGCCCTCACATCACCCATTGGGCAGTGGCACACCTACGGAAGTGACCTCGATGTCACCGGCCTTGCGGTCGTGTGCGCCGAACATGCCCCACGCGTGAGGCAGTCAGCCCCAGCGAAGCCATGACGACAACGACCGAATGCCGATACGTTGCCGCGTCAACCTCCTTCAGGGCAGGTGGACTCGGGTACGTCCCGCAGGCGGTAGCCATCAGGGAATTGCGTCGCCGGAAGCCACATGGGGGGCCTAGTTCTCTGCTTTGTTCAGGGCCGGGGACGCGTGGACGAATTTTGCTGTGCTTCGTTCCGAGCCACCGTTGCCTCGTCGTGGGTAGGACATCATGATGAGAATTCGGGTGCTGGCTTTCGCGTCTCTCATCACCTTTTCCGCGATGGCCGCGACATCACTCGTGGTGCTCAATCGGCTCAAGCGCTCGTTGCGGGAAGCGACGGGAAGGCCATCGGGAAGTCAGAATGAGCTGAGCGAGCGCGGACAACCGGATCCCCCGCCCTGAGTGAGGCGCCTGGAGACCCTGTCCCACCCAGCATTCCCGCGCGCAGGTGTAGGTCGTTCCAGCAGACGTTCAAGGACCTGTCCCGCCAGTCGCGATGAGGCGTGAACACCCAGACGGGCGCCGAGACAAGGTGCTGGCCGTTTGCAGCCAGGACACGCTCGCGGGTCTCGAGGGCGGGTCGGGCTCGCACCGACGACGACCAGATCATGAAGCCCTTCACACCCCCTCATGCCAGTTGATACAAAAGCGTGCGCCCAAGCGTGGAAGTACGACCGAAGTGAAGGCAACGCGGCGACAGCATGGGGAACGTCTTCACCAGCGCTGCGCCCCGACGAGATTCCCGACATGGGTCACGTATATATGGATCTGGAGCTCAGGCATCAGTCAAGATCTCGGGAAGCTCGGCTGTCAGCGTCAGCCCCGTCAACCGCATGATGTCGAAGATTCGTGTGAGGGCGAGCGATGTCTTGCCCGTCTCGAGTTCGGACACGTACCCCTGACTGATCCCGAGCTGCGCAGCCACCTGCTGCTGGGAGAGCCCGCGGGCCCGTCGAGCCTGCTGCAACAGCCGCCCGAGAGCCTGCGGATTGGACACGGCTCCCGTGACCGCCATGCCCGGATTTGACATTGAATGCGGCTAACGTAACGGTAGTCGTAACGTTAGCCACTAGTGAGGTTCCGTGCCCACAGCAAGCGATCTGGCAGATTGGCTCCTGGCGGGTGGCCGGAGTGCCGTGACAACGACGGAGGCCGCTGAGATCCTTGACCTACCCAAGGATCACATAAGGGTACGCCTGAACGCCGCGGTGCGTGCCGGGCGGCTGTTTAGCCCGAGCAGGGGGCTGTGGGTGGCGATCCCGCCGAAGTACCGGACATGGGGCGCGCCCCCGGCGGTCGAGTTTCTTGACCCGTTGATGACCCACCTGGACCGCGAGTACTACGTCGGATGGCTGTCGGCTGCGGAGATTCATGGCGCCGCCCATCAACGCCCTCAGGCGCTCCAAGTCGCCGTCGACCGGCCCGTCGAGAATCGGTCCTTCGGTCGGTCACACCTGCAGTTCACCCAGCAATCCAGCGTGAGTGAGCTACCTCGGCAACGTCACAACCTGGAGTCTGGTCATGTGTGGGTGTCCACGCCCGACCTGACCGCGGTGGACCTCGTTAACCGGCCCGAGCTCGGCGGAGGGCTGAGCAATGTCGCCACCGTCTTGTTCGAGTTGACTGAGAGTGCTCACCTCGATCCGCCGAATCTCGCACGTCTGGCTGGCGAGTTCTCCGCGACAGCGGTGCGCCGCCTGGGGTATCTGCTGAGTTTTGTCGACGCACCCGTCGATACGACGACTCTGGAGCTTGCGGTCAAGGCCATGCCCCTGCCAAGGCCAGCACTGCTTGACCCGAAACTCCCCCGCCACGGGGCTACTGACCCGATGTGGGACATCATCGTGAACACCGATGTGGAGCCGGACCTGTGATCCCGGCCGCGTTCGTCACCGCCTGGAGCACTCGAGTTCCTTGGCCGAGCCCGGCGCAGGTGGAGCAGGACCTGCTCCTCAGTCGTGTACTGATTGAGCTCTACCAGGACGAGTACCTTCGCCACGAACTTGTCTTTCGCGGGGGTACGTGCTTGCACAAACTCCATCTCGCGATTGCTCGCCGGTACAGCGAAGATCTCGACTTCGTGCGCATGACCTCCTCCGGAATCGCCCCTCTCACCCAAGCCGTGACAGCGCTCGGTGAACGCCTCGGATTCGAGGTGTCCACCCGCATCAGCCAACACCCCAAGATCTACCTGCGCACCACCGCTTCAGACGGCACTGCACTGCGCATCAAGGTGGAGATCAACACCCATGAGCGCTCACCAGCGCGGCCCCTGATCTCCGTTCCGCATATCGTCGACTCGCCCTGGTGGTCAGGCAGCGGCGACATCATCACGTTTTCGCCGGCCGAACTCGTCTCGACCAAGATCCGGGCCCTGTTCCAG
This sequence comes from Candidatus Nanopelagicales bacterium, assembly GCA_032117355.1. Taxonomy (GTDB): domain Bacteria; phylum Actinomycetota; class Actinomycetes; order S36-B12; family S36-B12; genus REEB460. The sequence continues at coordinate 1,735 of JAULZL010000416.1, read as the reverse complement.
CGCAAGAAGGGCCGCGACCTGTTCGATCTCTGGCTCGCCCTCACCGAGCTCAACCTCGACCCCGACGAGATCCTCAACGCCTTTCCCACATACGCGACGCCCGGCCTCACCGCGAAGCGAGCAATCGCTGACCTGCAGGCGAAGATGCTCGACCCTACCTTTCGCACCGATATCGCGCCCCTGATCAACCCTTGGCCAAGCGACTACGACATCGACACCGCGGGGCGCATGGTGATCGAACTCCTTCTCAGCCGGATCGCACGCTGATGAACCCGCGAGCATCGGCTGGCCTCGCTGAAAAGGTTCTGCCGCTCATCCGGACGCGTGCCGAGTTGTACCGCTGGCGCGCATCCAACGCCCACGGCGCGCAGATGCACGAAGCCGTCGACATTCTCAAGGCGTCGATACCATCCACAGATCCCAAGGAGTTGTACGCGGTCACCACAAAGGCGATCACCTCCGCGATGAAGGTCATCGCCCGCGCCGATGACTCCAGTGGCATCATCGGCGACGCGTGCCGAAGGCTCCTTGAACTGCACCCTGTGGCAGCCCGATCCGCGCACGCCCCCGCCGCAGCTTTGGTGAAGTGGATGATCACGTTCCAGTTTGCCGGGGATGTCGACTACTTCACGCTGGATCCCGTGGCCTACGCCCATGCCCTGGGCGAACTCGGCATCGCGCGCTACCGAGATGAGCTTGCGGCCATTGAGAAGGGGCTGGGCCCGCGCCCCGCAGACGATGTCCGCTGGTCCAATCCCCACTCGCACGAGTGGTTTGTCCTGGGCTGGAATGAAAAGCGCCTGGCTGTACTAGACCACGACATCGACGCCATCATCCGCACCCATGCACGCGATCGACGCGTGGCCGCATGGCTTCAGGACACCGCCGAGGCATTCGAGGAGATCGGCGAGATCGACCTGGCGATCGACTGGGCGCGACAGGCCGCCGAGTTCGATGGCGGTCACCAATCCAAGCGCGCCGCCGAATACCTGGAAGGGCTTCTCGCTGCGCACCGACCTGCCGAACTCCTCCCGGAGCGGCTCGACACCTTCAGGCGCTGGCCCAATTCAGGAACCGCTGCCCGGCTCTACAGTGCCGCCACCCATTCGTGGCCCGACTACGCCAGCGAGGTCGATCAACGATTGGCCCCTGTGCCCCGGGATGCAATCCTCTTCATCCTTCTAACCCTCAAGGACGTTCCTCGCGCCTGGCAAAAAGCCCACGAGTTGGGACTCTCAGACACAGACACTCTGGCCCGACTGGCCAAGGCGTACGAGAAGGTCGACGCCCTCGCCGTCCTGCCGGTCTTGGAGCGCCTGGTACGTGGCGACCTTGTGGACGCGGACGCCAAGCGATACCGAGCGGCAGCCGTCCGACTCGAGCGCATGCGAGCAATCGCCGCAGGCACGGAGCACGCGGCCGAGGTAGACGACTTGGTTGCCGAACTTCGTCAGAACAACCGGCACCGCCCCCGCCTACAACAGGAGTTCGACCGCGCCGGACTGCCGCCATGGCGCGTGCGATGAGCGTGCGATAGCGAGGAGGGCGCTGTAAACCCCTCAGTGCATAACGTCCGGTGAATGCAGGTGGCGAACGCTACTTTCGGGAGTACCACCTACCGAAGGGAACGTTCGCCGTGTCCAAGTATGCCCGTGTGACGCTGGATGACCGCGAGGTGCTGGAAAGGATGCATCACGGTGGCCATGGCCAGCGTGAGATCGCGGTCGCGATCGGG
>JAULZL010000415.1:0-6987 GCA_032117355.1 Candidatus Nanopelagicales bacterium | reverse complement strand
CAATCAAGGCACCCAACTCGTCGCGGGTTGGGGAGCCTGGCACCACGTCCAGCCACCACTCGTCTTCGTGTTCGGCAATGAGCTCCAACTCGGCAGAACCGGGGTTGAGAGCCAAGATGCGCGAGCGGCGTTGATCGCGGCTGAGGGTCTCCACCGTGACCCCGTCAGCCCGCGCATGAACCGATGCCAGGTACGGGTAGCCCGTGGCGTCCCAGGTCAACTCCTGACGATTCCCGTCCGGCTGCACGCGCCACAGGCTGACCTCGGCATTGGGCGACCCGGCGACCGGGTAACGATGAGCCACCGGCTCGGCCTCAGGCTGAGCCGGGTCGGCTATCCAACGAACACCCACGCCAGCCTCGTCGACGTGTTCGACCAGCAGCGCGGCTCCTCCGTCTATCCACCAGAAACCGCGATGCCGATCAAGTTCCTCGGCGGCAATGAAGTCCGCCAAGCCCCAGCCGTCATATTCGCCCTGCGGGACAAGCAATTCCTGGTCGGTACCAGAGTCGATGTCGACCAGGTGAAGGGATCGATCGACCACGAAGGCGACGCGAGTGCCGGTGGGATCGATCCGCGGGTCTACGACCGGCCCGGCCGAGGGAAGCTGCCGAGTGGTCTGGGTTGACGGCTCGGCAACATAGGGAACGCCGTTGACGCAGAACGCGATCCGCTCGCCAGCCTGATCCAGGCTGAATGCGGTGATCCCACCGGCGACCTCGCGCATCCGCTCCCGGCGGGCCCGTTCGGCGGCTGGCACCTCACCACCGTCGTCGCTCGGCAGTTGCTGAACGTCCACGACGCACGTTTCGATCGGGTTGGGATCTGACAGGTCTACCGACCACAGGCTGCCTGCTGGGTCGAGGCCGGTTGAGCTGCGGATGTAGAAGACCCGGCTTCCGCAGATCGCAAAGGATCGGGGCCGGCCGCACTGGAAGCCTCTTGTCCTGGCCCGCTGGCGGGGAAAGGAGACCGGAGCCTCCGCGGAAGCGGGCTGGGTTGGTTGACTGGCCACGACGGCATCGTGCCGTATCCGGATGAGCACGGTACCTTCAGGACGTGAGTCGACGCTTGATGCTTGTCCATGCCCACCCGGATGACGAGACCATCTCAACCGGGGCGACCATGGCCCGGTACGCCGCTGAAGGAGCCGAGGTCACCCTGGTGACCTGCACCCTTGGTGAGGAAGGCGAGATCCTGCTCGACGAGTTCGCCCACCTGGCAGCAGATCGCGACGACCGGCTGGGGGAGCATCGGCAGTCCGAGTTGGGTTCGGCCATGGCAGCGCTCGGAGTTTCTGACTGGCGCCTGCTCGGTGGACCGGGACGCTTCCGTGACTCTGGGATGATCGGCACGCCAGCCAACGAAAAGCCCGGGTGCTTCTGGCGAACTGACCTTCTCGAGGCCGCGACCGCCCTGGTCGAGATCATTCGTGAGGTTCGGCCGCAGGTGGCGGTGACCTACGACGACTTTGGCGGCTACGGCCATCCCGACCACATCCAGGCCCATCGCATCACTCACTACGCGATCGCCCTTGCCCAGTCGGCTTCCTTTCGGCCCGACCTGGGCCCGGCGTGGGCAGTGCCGAAGGCCTACTGGACCGCGTTCCCGCGCAGCATCCTGCGAGCGGGAATCGAGGCGATGAAGGCCCAGGGCCAGACGGACGGGTTTGCCGCCATGGATCCTGACGACCTGCCATTCGCTGTTGATGACGCGCTGATCACCACCGAGATCGATGCCGCCGAATACCTGCCGGCAAAGATGGCCGCGCTTCGTGCCCACGGAACCCAGGTCAATGTCGACGGTGGATTCTTCGCCCTTGCCGACAATGTCGGCTCCCAGGCCTTTGGCACGGAGTACTTCCGGCTTGCCATGGGAGCTCTGGGGCCGGCGGCCAACGGCCGGGAGACCGACCTTTTCGCTGGCCTGGCCGAGGTTGATGGGTGACTGCTGGGTGGCGGGCCGTGCTCTTCGCTGGCCTGGCAGTCGCCGGTGTGCTGATTGGCATCATCGGTGGCTTCGTACAGGCCAGCCGGGTGATCTTCACCGTTCCCTGGGGACTCCTCGTCCTCCCCTGGGGCACCATGCTCGTTTTGGTGACAGTGCTGCTGATGATCCGAGGCGCCTGCTGGGCAGCCATGTCGCGCTGGGGTGGAGCGATGATCTTCGCCGGCTGGCTGCTGGCAACCATCGCCATGGCTACGGAGTCGCCGTCCGGTGACCTCGCGATTTCAGCGGGTGGGCGGCAGTGGACGTATGTCCTGGTCGGGGTGGTCATCGGGGCTGCAGCCGTGACCTTCCCGGTGCTCCGCGGTCCTGAGCTGAGGGCCCGCCATGGCTGAGGATCTACCACTGGATTCGGGATCCTTCCGACGAGTCGTCGGCACCTACGCCACCGGGGTGGTGGTGGTGACCACCGTCCTTGACGGTGTCGATCACGCGATGACGGCGAACTCCTTCACCTCGGTTTCCCTCGACCCGTTGCTGGTGCTGTTCTGCTCCGATCGCGAATCGCGATTCCACGAAGCCGTTATGGTCACCAAGACGTGGGGGGTTTCCGTCCTGCGCTCCGAGGCCAGGGACCACGCCCGATGGTTTGCCAATCGTGGCCGCCAATTGCAGGGGCAGTTCGACGAGGTCCCGCATCATCGAGGGGCCAACGGGGCACCGTTGGTGGACGAGTCGCTTGCCTGGCTCGAATGCACGACCGAGGAGGTGAGCAGGGCTGGTGATCATGACATCCTGATCGGCCGAGTCACGCGCCTGCGTATCGCCGAACCCGGTGCCGCTCTGATCTACTGGGGTGGGGAGTTCCGGGAGCAGCAGTAGGTGGCTGCGTCGCCTACCATCAGTAGTCCGAGCACCTAATCGCGATTTGAGGGGTCATCCGCGTGGCTGATGAGCGCCGTGAGGCGGATCACGTCCAGGACCGTCGTCCGCTGATCCTGCTCGGCCTCGGTGGACTCGGCGCGCTGGCGGTGGTCTACCTGCTGGCGCTGCTGCTGGTCGGCTCAGGCGTACCTCGTGGAACGTCCGTTCTCGGGGTGGATATCGGGGGGTTGTCCCAGGAAGAGGCGGTCCAGCGACTCAGCCAGACTCTGGGCGATCAGGCGGCCCAGCCGCTTCGAGTCAGGGCGCAGGGCGAGGTCTACACGATCGAGCCGGCCGGTTCTGGGCTGGCATTCGATGCACCGGCAACGGTGGCCCAGGTGTCCGGTCGTCGGATGAACCCGCTGGCCTTGATCGGCGAGTTCTTCGGCTCCCATGAGTTGAGTCCGGTGACGGTCGTCGACAGGGCGGCGCTGAACTCGGCCGTGGGCGATATTTCCCTGGCCGTCGATAAGCCCCCGGTTGAACCCACATTGACGATGGATGGCAAGACTCCGGTGCTGACGGATGGCGTGGATGGCCAGGCCCTGAATGTCGAGGGGACATCAGCCCTCCTGATCGACCAGTTCCTGCAGCCACGCAAGGCCATCGTGCCCGTCATCGACGTCGTGCCGCCCACAGTGAGCCGGGACGCGGCCAAAAAGGCCCGGGCGCTGGCGCGGACTGCGGTCTCTGGCCCGGTGCAGGTGACAACAGGTGAGTCGGAGGCTCGGATCAGGCCCAAGGCGATCGCCGATGCGCTCAGTTTCGCCCCGGTAGCCGGTGAGCTTCAGCCGAGTCTTGATGGCGGGGTGCTTTACCAGGCCGTTGCCAAGAAGTTGGCCCTGGTCAACGATCCTGGTCGGGACGCCAGCTTCGCTATCGAGGATGGAAGGCCCGTGGTGGTGCCGTCCAAGGTTGGCCGCGGGGTTTCTGATGAAGAACTTGCAGCCGGGGTGCTGACCGTCATTGGCAACGAGCCGCCCGGCAGGGAAGTGGCCGTTACCGTCGGGGTACGCGAGCCGACGTTGACGACTGAGCAGGCCGAGAAGCTCGGGGTCACTGAGCGACTGTCGACGTTCACGCAGAACTTCCCCTATGCGGCGTATCGGGTGCAGAACATCGGGCAGGCCGCGAAGTACGTGAACGGCACAGTGCTGATGCCGGGCGAGACTTTTTCGATGAACGACACGATCAAGGAGCGCACCGAGGAGAACGGCTACACCGTCGGCTTCGTTGTCGGCCCCGGTGGGGTCTTCGCCGAAGAGCTCGGCGGCGGGGTCTCGGCGGCCACAACCGCCACCTGGACGGCTGCCTTCTACGCGGGCATGGAGCGGGTCTTCACCCAGGCCCACTCGATATACATATCGCGATATCAGCCCGGGCTCGAGGCCACAGTGGCCTGGGGAATCTTCGACATGACCTTCCGAAACGACACTCCCAACGCGGTCTTCATCACCGCGAGCACGACCAACACGTCGATGACCGTTTCCTTCTGGGGGACGAATGAGTACGACGACATCAAGGCGGAGTTCGGTGAGAAGCGCGGGATCACGCCATTCACGACGATCTACGACAAGTCGAAGAAGTGCCTTGGCCAGTCAGGGGTCGAGGGGTTCACGATCGACGTCGACCGCGTCTTCTACAAGGACGGCAAAGAGGTCAAGCGGGAGCGCATCACCACCCTCTATCGTCCGGCTCCCGAGGTGATCTGCGGCAAGAAGAAGCCCGACACGGAGTTTGGCGGCAAGCCGAAGCCGAACCAGACCACCGAGCCGGGTACCACTCCTACCGAGCCGGCCCCACCGGACGAGAGTGCGCCGGTCTTCGGCAACGGCTAGCGGCGCATCCTTAGGCCTCGATCTGCTGGCCATCCGGCGTATCTATGACGTTGACCCCCAGCGCGCTCAGGGCATCGCGCAGTTCGTCGCTGGCCGCCCAGTTCTTGGCCGCCCGCGCAGCAGCTCGCTTCTCAAGTAGTTCGGCCACCTCGGCCGACACCTCGGTTCGGGACGGCGCCTTGCCGACCTCGCGAACCAGGTCGAGGCCGAAGAGCCGGTCCACGTGAGCGAAGGTCTCAAACTTGGTGCCATCGGATAGCACTGGGTCTCGCTCGATCTCGCGCAGGACCTGCAGCGCCCGGGGAGTGTCGAGGTCGTCGTTGAAGTAGGCACTGATCTGGGCGGCATGACCCGAACTCAAGGCTTCTGACGGGGCGGTCGCCCACGCGGCAACCTTCGTCCGCCAGCGTTGCAGCGTCTCGTGCCCGGCTTCGATGACCTGCCAGGTCAGATTCATCTGCTGGCGGTACCGATGCTGCAGGAACGCGAGGCGAAGGCTGAGCGGATCAAGGCCACGGGCGGTGATGTCAGAGACGAGGACGACATTGCCGCTGGACTTGCTCATCTTGCGACCCTCGAACAGCAGGTGCTCAGCGTGGACCCAGTAGCGGACGACCTCTGAACCCGTGGCGCAGTTGCTCTGGGCTCGCTCGTCCTCATGGTGAGGAAACCGCAGGTCGATGCCACCGGTGTGGATGTCGATCGTGGTGCCGAGCAACTTCAGGCTCATCGCACTGCATTCGGTGTGCCAGCCGGGGAATCCGCGGCCCCAGGGGGTGTCCCACACCAGTTGGGTCCGGGTGGGGGAGGCGTGCTTCCACAGGGCCCAGTCAGCATGGAAGCGTTTGGCGGTGTTGCCCTCAACATCGAATTTATGACCGGGCCGAAGTTGGTCTAGGCGGTTTCCGCTGAGTTCGCCATACCCGACGTAGCTGCGTGCGTCGAAGAAGACCGAACCATCACCGCCGACGTAGGCGTGGCCGCGATCCATTAGTCGGCCGATCAGGTCGATCATGTCATCGATGGACTCACTTGCTCGTGGGTAGGCATCGGCGGGATAGATGTTCAACTCGCCAAGATCGCGATGGAAGGCGGCCTCGTAGTGCCGGGCGATGTCCAGTGCCCCGCGGCCCTCGACCATCGCCTGCTTCAGGATGCGATCCTCGGTGTCTCCCTGGCCTTCGTCGATCCCACCAAGCACGTTCTCGGCGATGACGCTTCCGTCGGGCGCGGTGCTACCCAGGCCGGTGTCATCGGCCATGTGGCCGACGTCGGTGATGTTCTGCACGAGCTGGACCCGCAGTCCAGAGGCTTGGGCCGTACGCCGAATGAGGTCGGTGAGCAAGAAGGTCCGCATGTTTCCGACGTGAGCATCGCGGTAGACGGTCGGACCGCAGGCATAGATGCGCAGTGCCCCCGGAGTGGCGGGGGTAATCTCGGTGACCTCGCGACCCAAGGTGTCGTACAGCCGCATGTGACCTCCTGAGCTCAACCCTCGGTGCTCCACCCTACGGGCCGTGTAGGTTGTGCTCGCACATCCGCATGAACTTCCGGAGGCTCAGGTGACCTACGTCATCGCATTTCCGTGCGTGGACTTGAAGGACAAGGCTTGTATCGAGGAATGCCCTGTCGACTGCATCTACGAGGGTGGTCGGATGTTGTACATCCAGCCCGACGAGTGCGTTGACTGCGGTGCCTGCGAGCCCGTCTGCCCGGTCGAGGCGATCTTCTACGAGGACGATGTCCCCGAGGAATGGAAGGACTACACCGCGGCGAACGCGGAGTTCTTCGCTGAGCTCGGGTCGCCTGGTGGTGCCGCCAAGTTGGGCGCCCAGGACTTCGATGCCCCGTTGTTGGCCAGCGTGCCGCCGCAGGAGCACGACCACTGAGCGGACGGGACAGGCCTGCGGTCGCACGTCGGCTGCCGGATTTCCCGTGGGATGTTCTTGCCCCGTTCGCTGAGCGAGCGCGGGAATTTCCTGGCGGAGTGGTTGACCTCTCGGTGGGAACGCCCGTTGATCCGACCCCGCAGGTCATTCAGGACGCCCTTGCCGGCGCCGCAAATGCTCCCGGCTACCCCACCACGCTGGGGACACCTGATGTTCGGCGGTCCTGCTCCGGGTGGATGAGTCGCCGGCTCGGAGTTGAATGTGGCACGGACGCCGTCCTGCCCTCGATCGGGTCCAAGGAAATGGTGGCGTGGCTGCCAACCCTGCTCGGGCTGGGGCCGCAGTCGCATGTGGTCCTGCCGCGGGTCGCCTACCCCACCTACGCGGTT
>JAULZL010000414.1:0-6236 GCA_032117355.1 Candidatus Nanopelagicales bacterium | reverse complement strand
GGACAATCGCTTTCGACTCATATTCCATGTCGCTGTCCATGCGGCAGCAGATCGTCGTGATTGACTTTGCACGACTTCTCATCCTCTTTCGAGTGCAGCGGCCACGAAGGGCTTCCGTGCGAATCGTTCGCCTAGCCGCCAGCCTGATGGCAACAGTTGCGGTCGCCGTGGTTCCGGCGGTCGCCGCCACGGCGGCAGCACCCGAGACGCCAGCCACCCGGTATTCGTCCGACCTTGGGATCGCCCCGCGACTGCAATGGAACGCGAACTACGGCTACTGCGGCGAGGTCAGCTTCATCAGTGCCGGCATGTACTACGGCCAGTACACCTCCCAGTGGACAGCGCGGAGTCTTGCTTCGCCAGGCACGCCCCAGACCGAGGAGGAAAGCCAGCTTCTCATCGGGGTGAACGATGTCGAGGCGGCTGAGCGGATGCGACTGGAGGTGGTGCCGTTCGACAGCGAATCCCAGCGGTCTACTCGTTCCTACCTCACGTGGGTGAAATCGATGGTGCTACGCGGGTATCCGGTGATCATCGGAGTGTTCGTGAACATGTCGGAGTTCGAGGACGATTCGGCCGGCAGCTCTGAGTACGACCACATCGTGCCGGTGACCGGGATCGGGTCGCGGTCGCCGCTGTCTGCAGCCGATCGCAAGTACCGTCCGACTGATGTCATTGTCTTCAGCGATAACGGGGTCGACGGCAGCGCTGCGCCGTCCGCCGCGATGTTTCGCCACCGGTTCGATGCCTTCCAGCGGAGCAGGGGGCAGGCGAACGACCCGGACGCACCGGCCTACTCGCTCCTCAATCGGCCGATGAACTACGCCACGGCAGTGACCGGCGTTCGAGATCTCGACGGGGTGACGATCCCGGTGCGGCTGACATCGAGCGCCGATGGCGAGGGTGCGCAGGACGGTGATCGCCTTGTGGCACCGCCGGCACCCAGGGCGATCGACCTCACCGCCACGGTCACTATCCCCGACTCCACCCGCGGCTACAACGTCTACCTCTACGACGACTTCACGAAGGTACCGGTGAGCAACTTCAACGCCTCGGCCGCGAATGCCGTGCAGTCATGGACGATCCCGCCGGGCAGCGGAGCCACCTGGTCGAAGACCATCACCACGATGTCGGACCAGACGCGCGTGCTCCGGGCCGTCCCGATCTCCGCGCCCTGAGGGACCGTAGCGTGCCCGGTTACTTGACGAGGGTGATGACCGCCTTGAAGGTGATGCCATCCGCGAGCAGGGTCAGACGCTTGACTCCGCGCGCGTCCGCGAACTTGCCGGTGCCACCGATGATCGCGTAGGTCGAGGTCCAACCCGGCTGCGGCAACGTGCCAATGGGCAGTTGGGTGACGCCCTTGTAGAAGATCCAACCGCCGGGAAGCGAATCCTCGATATCGACCGCCCTGACATCGATCTTCGACTCGGGGTTGTAGGCGATGATCTCCGACTGCGAGTAGGTGACGCCGATGACCGGACCCTTGAGGGTGCGTGACAGGGCGAGTTCGCGATGCACGAGATCGCCGTTATCGGGACCTTGGGCATTGTTATCGATTCGCGCGATGCCTCGGTTCTCGGCATACAGGACGAAGGTGGTTCCGCCGGAGGAGGGGGCGGCGCTGGCTGCAGGTGCCAGGAGGAGTGTCGATGCGGCAACGGCGAGGCAGACACGTACTGCGGTCTTCAGCACTTGGAATTCCGTTCATCGAAGGAGTCGCGGATGGCGAGGATGCCGTACGACGAGTGCGCGAGTATAGGTGTGGATAAAGTCGACGCCCGCGAACAGTACCGGTTCATCACAGGAGTTCGGCGGGCGGGTACGAGAATCAGTCGCCGTCGATCAACCGTGCGGCGCGCCTGTTCCTGCGGTCAACGTCGCGGTAGGTCGCTCGCTTGGCCGGCCAGGACCCGCTCTAGCGAGGTCCTTATTGCATATAACTTGCAGGTACTCGAATCTAGCTTTAGTGTCGTCGCATGCGATACTTAGCGAAAACTCCCCTCGCCACTGCCGCCCTCGCCGCAACGTGCGTTATTGCGCTGGCCGCGTGCTCGTCCGCCGAGTCGAGTGGCCCTGCAGCATCGTCCGATGGCCTTCTCGTCGCGACAACCGTCTCGCCGATCACCTCGATCGCGGCGAGCATCGGCGGGGATCGCGTGCGCATCGAGGGTATCGTCCCGGAGGGTACGAATAGCCATACCTTCGAGCCGGCGCCGGCTGTCGCGGCCCTGCTCAGCACCGCCGACCTCGTCCTCGTCAACGGCCTGAAACTCGAAGACCCGACCTTGGCGCTCGCCGAGACGAACATGAAGGACGGGGCGACGATCATCGAGATCGGCACAACCGTCCTGCCTGAAGCCGACTACATCTACGACTTCTCCTTCCCGAAGGAAGAGGGCAAGCCGAATCCGCACCTGTGGACTGACACCGGCTACACGATCAAGTACGCGGCAGCTATTCGTGATGCATTCACCGCCCAAGATCCGGCGAACGCCGCCTACTACGCCGAAAACTTCACCACCTTCGAGAAGCAGGTCAATGATCTCGATGCCGCGGTCCGCAAGGACCAGCAGACCGTGCCTGCCGGCAACCTGAAACTCCTCACCTATCACGATGCCTATGCCTATTTCGCGAAGAACTTCGGGTGGGAGGTCATCGGAGCAGTCCAGCCGAAGAACTTCTCCGACCCCAACGCTTCCGACGTTGCCGCACTCATCGACCAGGTGAAGGCGCAGAACGTCAAGACGATCTTCGGTTCTGAGGTCTTCCCGTCCAAGGTCCTCGAGGAGATCGGACGGGCCACCGGCGCGGACTACGAGAATTCCCTCCGCGACGACGACCTGCCCGGCGCCCCAGGGGAGCCCGGACACTCCTGGCTTGGCCTCATGAAGTACAACTACGCAACGATGATTCAGGGACTGGGCGGCCAGACTCCGAATATCGACGCCGTGGTGGTTGAGTCGTCCGTGCCCGACACGGCGGTCTACCCCCAGTAGTCACAGCTGATCGGTCAAAACCGCCGGATTGGGCGCGCGAGGAATGCGCTGTCCTTGCCGTACTCTCCTCTTCGGCCGGTGTTGAAGAAGACGTTGTCTGCGTAGAACTCGTTTCGTGCCGTTGCACTCCAGTAGCGGGTGGGCTCGAAGTCGCCGACGAGTGCTCGCTGCCGGTAGAGCCAGCCGAGTTCAGTTATTGACGGCAGCCGCCAGCCGGTGGTGCTGCCGCCTCGGTAGGCCGCTGCGGCCGTCAGCGCCTGACTCCAGGGGAGTGCGGGGTCCGCGGATCCACCGCTCCAGGAGTTGGGTGCGGCTTCATATGTCTTCCGGCTTGAGTTTCCCTTGGTGCTCGGCACGGCGAAGACGATCCCACCGCCAGGGCCGATCTCCCCAACCGCGCAGGGCCCTCCCCGGGAGCATCTGGTCGGCTTCTGGAGAGCGAGTGGTCGCGCGGTGCTCACGCGCATGCTGCGGGCCATCGTGTTCTGCGACTGCACGCTGAAGGTGTACTTCTGCCCTCGGGTCAGGTTCCGAACCGTGCAGGTCAAGCCGGCGGTCGTGCAGGTTCGGTTGCCGGGTGAGGCGGTGACGAGGTATTCGAGGACGGCGTTACCGGCGGTGACGGGGCTGCCGGATTCGGGGGCTGTCCAGGTGACGGCCGCGGAAGTCGCGGACGCAACCCGAGCGCTGACCTGCTGAGGCGCAGGGGGCAGGGAGCCGAGTAGGGCGAGGTTGATGACGCTGATCTGCTGGGCGGCGCTGGCGACGTAGAGTCGGTTGGACGAGTCCAGTGCGCGGCTGATGAATCCATGATTGCCGTTGCCTGCGCGGACAGCGCCCACGACCTTGCTGGCGGCTGTCTCGACAACGAGCATCTCGTCACTGTCCGTGGCGACGAGGATGTACCTGCCGGTCAAGTCAGCTACGACGACTCCGGTTGTCGGCTGGCCAAGGGAAGCGCTCGTGGTCGGCAGATTGGCCGGGGTGGCTGGGCTGGAGAGTTCGCTGCCCCCACCCATGAACGTGGCAGACAGGATGGAATTGGATGCCCGATCAATGTCGAAAAGGAAGTTGTTGTACCCAGACTTCGGTGCAGGCTGCTGCCCATAGACGTACACGCGGCCGGCGTCTGGCCCGGCGGTGAAATAGGCATTCGTCAGATTTGGGCCGACCCCCATGGAGGCGGACTCAACTGGTTCGCGCCCTGTGATCGCGTACGTGGTCATGACCCCTGTGCTGCTCACGGCTTCGAGGACGGTACCTGTGGCGTCGATCATCAGATCGTGAGCAGTGGCCGCTGTCGCCACTGCTGTGAGGAGGGAGGACGAGACTTCGACTGCGTGCGCAGGCGCCGACATCGACACTCCAACACCGGCCACGATGATCGACCCGGCGTGGACACATCGGCGAAACGACAACACGACACTCCTTCATCCGGACCAGTGCCAGCGACTCGTCCATGTGGCCTGCGAGAGATGAGCGTCTTTGCGCCTCAAAGCGATACCTGTAATGGGACCGAGATGGGAGCAGGCTACCTCGAGGGTGATTGCCGGGCCGGGGGATCCCCCTGCCCGGCAATCGCAGTTCGTTGGCGCGCTCGCGCTAACTGGGCGGAGGCACGGAATCGGTTGAGTTCACTGGCACGTCAATCCCTACCCCACCCCCGGAGATGGATCTCACATTGATCTTCGCAAACGTTCCGGAGAGTGGGAAAGCGGACAGGGAGCACATGATGTACCCGCCGACCGGGATCTCGGACTCAGTGCACTCCGATGAGTCGAGCATGGCCGTGGCCGTGTCGTCGAGAGTTCCGTCAAAGTATCCGTTCGAGAAGAACCCGACCGTGGACACCGGTGCGTCACCCATGTTGGTGATGTAGAGATCGACGTAGCTGCCCCCGTCACCCCATGCCTGATAGGACACGGCGCCATCCGCGACAGGAGGAAATGCGCCCGATGCCGCTTCCCCCGAGGCCATATCGCTGGCTGCGGCGTCGCCCTCGGCGGGTGCCTCGGCACCCGGCTCGGTCGATGCTGCGGCGGCACCCGACGGCAGGTTTGCGCAGAGCGGCGTTAGGTAGGCAACCGAGTAGTCCGCGAAGGCGCTCAATTCCTCTGCCGTCGAGCCCACGTACGCGCCGACCGCGAGATCGATTTGCTCGGGGGTGGCTGGCTTGTTTTCACTGCAGGCTCTGGCGAGCAATTCCGGAGTGAAGGTGGCAGGATCCCTGCCGAAGTCAGCCCATTCCGCGTCCGAGAATCCGGCGGGGCGTTGCGGGTTCCAGGATGCGTCTGCGGAGGCCGTGGTGGCGGTCGAGCCGCCACCGCATCCGGCGAGCAGGAGAGTCCCGGCAATGGCGAGCGAGCCGATGACTGCCGCTGCCTTGGTGCGTGTGGGCATTGCTGTCCTTCCGTGATGATGACTGCCGCAGGCGCGGCGCTTTGGGAACGTCGCATGAACTCGTCGCGCCGGCAATCGTCGAGGGCTGGCCCGTGAGACGGGCCCGTAAATCTGTGGTGCTAGCACCCCACGCACCCTGTTGGCCGCCTGGACATGGCGGACGGGAACCGCACCTCGCCACCGACGACTTCGCGCCCCAGAAGGGGCCGAGGTCCGCGACTGGCTCGTCGGCAATCCCCGCTTCCACGTTCGCGTCACCTCACACCCGAATCATGGCAGGGCCTCGTCGAGTCCAACCGGCCAAAGAGGTCACACACATGAGCCACGAGGGCGTGCAAGAGGAGCCACTTCGGGTAGGTGCCGGCGGATTCGTCCTCCTTCCGCTGGGTGACGGGCTCGCACACCGCTGCCCTCCTTCGGTGTGTTCTGTTCCTGCGGGAGGTCTCCAGACGCGCCCATGGCGTCAGCAGCAGCGCGCTGGAACCCGAGATTGCCGCATGTTGGAGCAGATCGAGGTCACCATCCCGGCTCGCATCGCTGACGATGTCCCGGCCATTTATGCAGGACTGGGTGGGAGGCAGCGACTCTTTGCGACGGGGTGTCCTGCTCGTGGGACCTCCGTCGGATCTGCACGACGGCCTCATCGCTGACCCCAGCGCATTGCTCGACGAACTGGGCGACCTTGACGTGAGAATCCAGAGGTGTGCCCGGTTCGCATAGTCGTCTGCGGGCCGGCTCCCATCGCCATCCGGCACTCGGCATGGGTGGGCTGGAAGAGAGACACCTTCGATGCCGTGACGGAATGTGAGCGTGGTGCATCGGGTCAAGGTGCAACTC
>JAULZL010000413.1:0-3880 GCA_032117355.1 Candidatus Nanopelagicales bacterium | reverse complement strand
CGATTCGATCTCAGGCGACACCGGCGAGGTTATCGCCCGTTGCGCGGACACGGTCACCTTCCAGGTCAAGCGGGGCGGAGTTCGCATCTAGCCATGCCGATAGAGGCGTCGCCTTCTTCCTCCCGAGCTCTGATCAGCCCGTGAAAGCGCCCGGTGGCGAGTTGGCTGCGCGGGCCTTTCCCTCTCGATCGGTCGCGACCATGTTTGCACTTCTACCTGCTGGGATCCCCACAGGCGCATCTGCCCAGGTGAAGTCGGGAATTGGCCTGACCGCATCCTGGAAGGCTGCGGGCATCGTCAGTCGGTAGTTGCCTGATTCTGGACCGGCCAGAACGGGTCGTCGAAGGTTGACGAGGTTCTCGGAGCGGAAACGGGCCTCACTGCAGGTCGGGTTGGACGGCTGGCAGCCACTTTCGTCGCTGATGCCGCTGGGGTGATCCGCGGGCCCGTCCCAGATCACATTGCCCGAGATGCGCAGGTCTCCGTCGAATGGGGTGGGGGAGGCCACGCCGGAGCCGACCTGGGCAGGGCCGTCGTATGGCCCTGGAATCTCGAGGTGCTGCCAGCGGCTGGCTGCGCCCGGCGGGTTCACGATGAGGTTGTCGAATACGTAGACATGCCGATTGGGGATGCGCACGTAGTTCTCGCCATCGCTCACGCGCGTCGTTCCCCATCCACCCTGAGCGAGGTATTGCGCACACCGATCGCGACCCTCGTCGCCGGATTCGCCATCGCATGACCGTGCGCCGGGAACGAATTCCAGCAGGTGCGATCGGGACCCGACCCTGTAGAGCGTGTTGTAGGCGAGCAGGATGTTGAAGCCGCCATTGACTCCGAGCCCCGCGCCCTCGGTGTCGTGAACGATGTTGTTCACGACCTTGACGTCGTACGCCTCGTATTGAAGCCAGGGCGAAACCATGAACTGGAATCCCGTTCCCTGGCCGGCCGTGAATCCGCCTGTTCCGCAGTCGTAGATCTCATTGGCATAGACGCGGATGTAGGCGGAACCGCCTTTGGCATACGCGCACCAGTCTCCGGCGTCATGAATTCGGTTGCCTCGCATTGACCCGTACTGGACGGCAACGAAGTCGACGGCGTTGTCGGAGGCTCCGGAGATGTCATTGTCCTCGAGGAACACGTGGCTTGACTGGTTGACCTTGACCAGGTCGCCGACGCGGCCGGAGGTCTGTGGAGCGCCCCGGATCACGCTGCCTCGGACGAGCAGGTGATCGCATTGCTCGCAGTGCAGGGCATCGCTGCCCGTAGCCGTGATGCGAAGGTTCAGCAGTGACAGGTGGCGCACGTCGAAGATGTTGAGCGAGGCCAGGGTCACTGCCCGGCCGACGGATTCGATGACGATCGGGGCCTCGGCCGTCCCGTAGCGGGCTTCGAGGTAATTCGGGACGCCGGCCGAGCCCAAGCTGCCGGGCAGGATGCGGATGCGAACACCGGTGGTCAGTGGCCGCCCTTTCGGGATGCGGTTCCAGGCTGCAGTGAGGGTGCGAAGGGCGCGAGTCCGGGTGGTGCCGGACTGCGAGTCACGTCCCCGTCGGGGGTCAACCCACACGGTGGTCATCCGGGGGGAGCCCATGTCGTAAGGCGACTCGAGTTCGGCGAGGCCGAGGTCATGGTCGGTCAACCGTGGCGCGGTTGGCTGGGCTGATGCCTCAAGTCCCCCCAGGGTGCCAAGTCCCAAGAGCGCACCCGTTGCAAGCAACGAAGCCGTCGCTAGGCGTCCCATGCGTGCGAGGCCCTTGACGACGGTCGGTGCAAGAAACATCAGCGATGGCCTTCGGCCTTGGTGGTCATGGGCGGCTGACCTTGACGACATCCCCGATGCTGATGGCACCGGCCTGCACGACCCTGGCGTTGATGCCGCGCAGCCGCAGTTGGCGACCTGCTTCTACGGCCGTCAGGCGCAGGGCATCCTGGCCGAAGCGTGCGGCGAACTTCGCGCAACCGGTATGCGGGGCGGCAGTGACCTGCAGCACCGCCTGGCCGAAGTCCAGCCGGGTGCCCGTCGGGAGGTTGTCCAGGCTGAGGTCTAAGTCGAGGTAGATCTGGTCGCCCGCCAGCGGAATGCGATCAGGAGTGGCCGCGAACAGCAGTGCGGCACGTGAGTTCATGATGGTCACCTGGGCTTCGGCGTTCGCCGAGCGGTCCGGTGTCTTCGAGCTCGGTCGGACTTGCCACGTGTCGCCAGCGATACCGATGACCGGGTCGGCCATGATGGACTTTGCCACCGCCCGCTCGTCGATGCCGGGCCGGGTGACCAGTAGCTGGACGCTTCCGCCGTCAGTGGGCGACAGGCGGACGAGCCCAAGACCCGCCTCGAGAGCCTCCATCGGAGCGTGGAAGGCAGCGTCTGGAACGTTCGGCGAGGATCCCTCTTCTACTTCCTGCGGGCTCATTGCGGCAGGCTACTCACGAAGCGGCACGCAACTCAATCGGACCACCGGGTCGCCGCGGCCGGCCGGCGGGAGTTTGCTGGCGAGGGACCGCTGGGGCTAGGGCTTCCTCGCGACCAGGATGTCACGCAGGATCGACTGGTCAACGCGGTGCTCGAACTCGCCCGCCTCGCCCAGCGGCAGGACGTCAAGCCCAGCGGACTCCAGGATGGCGACGGCGTCCGTTCGGCGGGCCACCCGTGAATTCCAGGCGATGCCGAGTGCTCCACCGGGGCGCAAGGTTGCGGCCCAGGCTGGCGTCGCCGCAGCGAGCAACTCCAGCGGACTGCGGGTGAGTCCCTTGCTGGTTGAGTGGCTGCCGTGCTGGATGCCGTACGGCGCATCAGTGACGATGAGGTCCATGGATCCGGGGCGGAAGAACTCGGGCATGCGAGTGGTGTCCGCGTTGACGACCTCCACCTGCTGCACGTTTCCAGCCTTGAAGTCGTCCTTGTCAGCGGCAAATGTCATGTGCAGCCGCTTGGCGACCACCCGGCGATCCCGACGCACCTGCCCCCACTCGGCGGTGTGCTTGAGCCGGCTGTCCTTGGCCCAGCGCTGAAGGAAGATCGCGTAGGCCTCGACATCGCGCTCGTCAACGTCCATCCCGAAGGCGTCAAAGCCGTACATGATCGCCTGGTTCAGGGTGGTGCCTCGCCCGCAGAGGCCATCCATCACCCTGAAGCGGCGGGTCAGCATCTCGGATGCGAATCGGCTCGACATCAGGGTGACGTTCAACAGGAGTTTGGTGAATTGCTCGTTGGTCTTTCCCGGGTACTTCTGGATGGTGATCAATTCGTCGCCGAACCGATCGAGCCGAGTGACCGGCACCGGCATCAGCAGTTCGCCCTCCCGCTCGAAGAGCGCATAGAGCGAAGACAGGTTTGAGAGGAATGCAATGGCATGCTGGCTCAGCGCATCGCTTTCGAAGGTGACGTACGAAACGCCGCCCATGAACTCAAGGTCGATGGAGCCGAGGGAACCGTCGAGTACCGCCTGATTGAACACATCCAGTTCTGCGCGGACGAGGCCGGCGGCCGACTCGGAGTAGACCCGGTTCGCCGAAGGCAGGATAAGGAGGGCGTACCGACTCATGAGCAGTCAGCCAAAGGGGCTTGTGTCAACGGAAGCCGTCCGGGCTGGCCTCGGCGGGCAGGAAGATGGGTGCAGAAGTGGCTGGACGACCCTTGCCCTGTGCGTTGCGTGCGGTCACGATGAACCGGTATTCCCGATCGACAGTGAGGCCGTCGATGGTGCAGCGGGGCCTCCGCGTGGAGCAGCCAGCGGTGGATCCGGCAACCTTGACGGAGTAGCCGACAACGGGCATCCCCTCGGAGGGCGCATTCCATCGCACCTCAATTGCCTGTGGGCCCACCACGCGGACGCTGATCGCCCGAGGGCTCGATGGTTGGTCTGCAGCCTGGGCAGCGGGC
>JAULZL010000412.1:441-16682 GCA_032117355.1 Candidatus Nanopelagicales bacterium | reverse complement strand
CCATTTCTTCATCGAGTTCCCCGACCCGCGAGCCCTTCTCGCCAACCATGAACACCCCGAAGAGCCCGCGGTCCGGGATCGTGCCGCCACTCGTCACCGCAAGTCGCTGCGCGCCCGGCCTACCGCTGAGGATTCCGGTGGTTCTGTCCCAGACGATGCGGGGCTTGAGGGAGGCGAAGTCATCGGATGGGTATCGGCCGCTGAGGAGATCGAGGACGGATTCCAGGACGCCTCTGGTGAGGCCCGTGAACGGTGCCGCCCGCCGGGCGAGGGCGAGGCATTCGTCCACCGTCCACTCCTCCCCCGTCGAGTCGGTCATCGCGACCATGGCGACTATCTGCTGGGCGAGCACGTCCAATGGATTGCGGGGGATGCGAAGCGCCTCGATCTGGCCGGCGAGCATGCGCTCGGTGACCACGGCGCACGTGACGAGGTCGCCCCTGAACTTGGGGAAGATGATCCCCCGACTGGTGGCGCCCACCTGGTGGCCGGCGCGCCCGACCCGCTGCAGCCCGGAGGCGACGCTCGGCGGGGTCTGGACTTGGATGACGACGTCGACGGCGCCCATGTCGATGCCGAGCTCGAGGCTGCTCGTCGCGACGACGGCGGGGAGCCGGCCGGCCTTGAGGTCCTCCTCGATCACCGATCGCCGCTCCCTGCTCACCGACCCGTGGTGCGCGGCCGCGATCGGGGCGAGCGCCCCCCGGTCGGCTGCGATGTCGTTGATCCGCGACGTGATGCGCTCAGCCAGTCGGCGGGAGTTTGCGAAGACGATGGTCGCGCGGTGGGCATCGATGATGTCGACGAGTCGCTCGTCGATATGCGGCCAGATGGAGGACTGCGCCTCCGCGCCCGCCGCCGATCCGGAGACGTCACCCCCTCCGGGCCCGCCGCCCGTTCCATCGGCCAGCGCAGCCATGTCGTCCACCGGGACCTCGATGCGCAGGTCCCATTCCTTGTGCGACGGCGGGCAGACGATGGTCGCCGGCCGGCTCGGGCAGATCCACCCGGCGACGTCCTCGATGGGCCGGACGGTGGCCGAGAGCCCGATGCGCTGGGCTGGTGCGGCGAGCAGGGCGTCGAGGCGCTCGAGTGAGAGGGCGAGGTGGGCTCCGCGCTTCGTGCCGGCGATCGCGTGCACCTCGTCGAGGATGACCGTGTCGATTCCCCGGAGCGCCTCACGCCCAGCCGAGGTGAGGAGCAGGAAGAGCGACTCGGGTGTCGTGATGAGGACGTCGGCCGGTGCCCTCGCGAATCGGGCACGCTCGGCCGCCGGGGTGTCGCCTGTTCTCGTCGCGACGGTGACTTCGGGGACCTCGATCCCGAGGCGACCGGCCTGCTGGGCTATCCCGGCGAGCGGGCTGCGCAAGTTTCGGTCGACGTCGACCGCGAGGGCCTTCAGGGGAGAGACATACAGGACGCGGCAGCGCCGGGCCGGGTCCGGCTTGATCGACGTGGAGTGCAACTGATCGAGGGCCCAGAGGAATGCGGCGAGGGTCTTGCCGCTGCCGGTGGGGGCGACGACGAGGACGTGCTGCCCCGTGGCGATCGCCGACCATGCCTGCTCCTGGGCCGGTGTGGGCGCGGCGAACGCGGCGTCGAGCCAGGCCTGCGTGGCCGGAGTGAAGCCTGCGGGCATGCTCGTCATGGTAGGTCCACGTGCAGTGGCCCGCGAGCGTCCCATACGTGGAAGCGCTGCATATTCATGGCATATTTATGTTAATCTGCGTTCATGCGCACCACGCTCAACATCAATGATGACCTCTACCGTGAGGTGAAGGTTGAGGCTGCTCGACGCGGGGTATCGACAACCAGCGTGATCGAGGAAGCGCTCCGCATGGCGCTTCGACCACAACAACGTGAGGATCCGCCGGACTTCCCGGTTTCGACGAGATCGGGGGGCGTGCGGCCCGGTGTCAACCTCGACGACCCTGATGACCTGTATCAACTGCTCTACGGCGAGGACGATCGTCGAGCGGCACTGCTGGCGGGGGCATACGCACGTGACGACCTATCTGCCTGACGTCAACGTGCTCGTGGCTTCGCTGCGACCGGATCACCCTCACCACGAACTGGCTCGCTCGTTCCTCGTTCGATCGCGCGCTGCGGGCCATGACTTCGCTGTTCCGGTCGAGGTTCTGGCCGCTGCGCTGCGGATCTTGACCCTCGACGTGTGGGTGCAGTCTGAGACGAGCGCATCGGCACGCGACCTTATCAACGGCTGGATTGCAGCAGCGAGTGCCGAAACCGTCAGTCATCCTCCAGGTAGTTGGCGCGTGCTCGGTGAATTCGCCCGAACCCTCTCCTTGGGCACACGAGCAATTCCTAACGCCCTACTGGCGGCATCGGCAATCGTGTCACGAACGACGATCGTCACCTTCGATCGCGGCTTCGATCGCTACCCGGGCCTCAACGCTGAGATCCTGTCACTCCCCCCTTGAGTCCATTGCAGGGCGGGGCGGCATGAGCGTCAGTTCGCCCGCCGCCTGCGCCTCGTGTCTGTCGGCGGTCTCCGACATCCATGAAGACTGCAACAGGCTCACGGCTTGCTCCTTGTCCATCGAGGCTACCTCGATCTCAGGAACACGAAACTTCACCACAAGTTGGTGCACAAGATCGGCAGAGAGACTGTGGGAGGGCACCTGCGGAGCACCTCGAGGTGGGCGGACTCCGTTGTTGACGCAGTCCCAGAACTCATCCTCGGTGATCTTGAGTTGATCACGAAGGGCATGTCTCCACTACGTGCTGGCCCGTAGTCAGACCGATCCACGGGGTGCAAGAGGCGGGTTCCTAGGATGCTGCCATCAGGCAGTGCCAGTTCGTAGGTCACGTGATGATTCGTCCCGCTCCCACGCGCATTCCTTACGGACGTCCAGCCTTCAATCCTGCAGAACTTCTCATGGTCGGCGCGAGTTGGCGTCGGGTGGTTCACTCCCCGACCAGCCAGGCCTTCAATTGACCGTCATCCGACAGTGCGATGAGCTGCACCAGGCCCCCGTTGTTCACGTGGTTCGGGGCATGCAGGAGGTGATCTGCCCAGTCCTGCGCGTACTCGCGGAGCAGGAAATCGGCAGCCTTGGTGCAGCGCAGATCTCACAGGGTCCCCGGGTGAGCGTGTGGCCAGCGGACGATCTCTAGTGCCGATATTATCGGAACTAGAACACCTCTATTGTTTATTTCAAAACTGTGAAGGTCATCTCATGGCACCCACAACGCGTAAGCGTAAGTATCTCCCCCGAATCGTGGACAACGTGCTGGGTCAGCGCTTGCGCTCTCACGGAGCGGTCCTCATCGAAGGTCCGAAAGCCTGCGGCAAGACTTCCACCGCGCGCCAGCTTGCTGCCAGCGAGGTGCGTCTCGACGCTGACGTCGCGATGCGACGTGCGGGATTCGCTGAACCCGCCATCCTCCTCGAGGGACCGACCCCAAGGCTGATCGACGAGTGGCAACGGGTTCCCGATGTTTGGGATGCCGTGCGAAATGCCGTTGATGATCGCCAACGGGACGGGCAGTTCATCCTCACCGGCTCGGCAACACCCTCAGAAGCCCTGATCCGACACTCGGGCGCGATGCGCGTGTCGCGGCTGCAGATGCGCCCGATGAGCCTGTTCGAGTCGGGCGACTCCACTGGCGCGATCTCCCTGGCTGCACTGCTCGCCGGGGAGAAACTCACCGCGGTGCCGCCAGCACACGACCTAGCTGCGATCGCCGAGCTCACCTGTCGGGGCGGAT
Source organism: Candidatus Nanopelagicales bacterium (assembly GCA_032117355.1). GTDB lineage: Bacteria > Actinomycetota > Actinomycetes > S36-B12 > S36-B12 > REEB460. The sequence goes on along the minus strand of JAULZL010000412.1, from coordinate 12,950 downwards.
GGCCCGCCAACTTGAATCGCAGCATTGACGACGCCCAACAGTCGGCCCGGGACTACCTCGACACGATCGCGGGGACCGATCTGTCCGAGGTGGACGGGATTCGGCGTGACCCTCGCAAGGTCAAGGCGTTACTGTTTTCCCTCGCGCGCCACAACGCCACGTACACCGACCTCAAGGTCTTGGCCGCCGATGCCACTGGACAGGGCGAGCCAGTGACGTCCAAGACGGTGAGTACCTACCTCGACCCGCTGTTGCGCCTATGGGTGGTTGACGAGCAATATGCGTGGGGCGGGCACCTGCGCTCGGCAGCACAGGCGCGCTCCAAGCCAAAGCGCCACCTCATTGACCCCTCGCTGGCCGTAGCTGCACTCGGCGCCGATCCGAGCGCACTGCTGGCTGATCGCGAGACGTTCGGCTTCCAGTTTGAAAGCCTCGTGTATCGAGACTTGTGCGTTTACGCCCATGCCCTCGGCGGCCAGGTTCGGGCCTACCGCGACAGCCGTGACGTCGAAGTCGACGCCATCGTCATGGGACCGAAGAACCGATGGGCGGCACTGGAGGTGAAACTCTCGGGCAGTGACGCGGTTCTCGAACTTGCATCGAAGTCGCTCCTGCGCTTCGCCGACAGCATGACAACGGCGCCAGCATCCTTGGGGATAGTCGTGGCAACGGGCCCGTCATACAGGCGCACCGACGGCGTGCACGTCATCTCAATCGGAACACTCGGACCCTGATTCGGCGAATCTAGAGGATTGCGAGCAAGTCTGGCCGGTAGCGCGTCGGGGTTCGGCGCTAATCCACGTGATAGGTAAAAGGGAGGCCGCCGTTGAGCTTGCTGGGATGTCCCTCCTTGGAGGGGTTGCCGCCGACGATCGGGCCAGAATCTGCCCGCTAGATAGGCCGGAGGAGTCTTCTAGAAACGATGAGCGGGACGCCATTCTTGTCTATGCATTTGCATGCTTTAGATCAGGCATATGCGCAGTCCTGTGAGGGCTACGGATGAGTCCACACCGACCCGAAGCTTGCCCCCTGACCTCAGTGACCCCAAAACTGTCGCCCGTCTGTCTGTTGAAGCGGTTCGCCTCGTCGACCAGATCGCCGACGCCTGGCGCCTCACCCTCGATCAGCGCTGCTCCCTGCTCGGCGGCATCAACCCCAGCACCTACACCCGCCGTGCGAAGAACCCAGACTCCTGCCGTCCCGCCATGACCGCCCACCGGTCCTCGAAGCCCTCACCGGCCTTGACCCTGACCGGCTGGGCGCCGCCTACGAACTCGACGCCCTGACCAATCCCCGCCACACGAACAGCCGGACAACTCCGGGCTCCTTGGCTCGTGAAACCAGGTTGCCACCGACTGCAACGACGCGCGGAAGGTGAACTCACTGGGGAATCAGGGGCTCGGGACGCAGTCCGGTCTGACCCTCCTCGCCGCAGGGCCAGTCAAGCCCCAGTACATGTACGGGCTCGCCAAGGTCACGCAGTAGGTGCGTTGCCGGGAAACATGACGGAGCCCCTACATCCAGCAAACAGCGGAGGGCCCGAGCCGGCTTCCCGACGATGAAGATTTCATCTGGTGGGAAAGCGGCCAAGGCTGCTCACAATGTCATGCTGAGACTGTGAAGCACATCGACGTTGTTCTGCTCCCAAAGAAGTGAAGGTGCGCCTTACTCGCCAACTTCTCTCACGATGAACGCTGCCATGTCAGGGACGGCGAAGGACACAACATCGTGGTCGGATTCGTACACGAGTCCTTCTTGGATCCCATGACGTCCTCCAACGCTTTCGGCGTTGCGACGTTCGCTGGAATTCGCCCAAGCACGGTGGGGCCAGATTTGGTGAGCATTCTCAATCGCTACTTGGTGGTGGCGACGCTGGCGGGGGTGACGGGTTCCAGGAAGATGGACGCTCGCGCTATCGAGCCCGTACCGAGAAATGTCACCACTGATTTCGGGGCTCCTGCCATCCCCACTGCATGCGAGGAACCAGCCGGAACGGCAACCCAGCGCACGCGATGCGCCAGGCTGGTGGGGGCCTGCTGCAGTACCTCGACTCCGTGGCTGACCATGCCCCCGAGGAGTTCCGAAAGGGCCCGCTAGGCGGTGGTCGCTGCACATAGAAGGTGATCGTCGAGCACGTGCACGGAGCCGAGGATGCCTATGAGGGCCTGCTCGGCTTCCGCGGCGTGAAAGATCCTGCGTTGATTCGAGGAGCGACGACGGATCCTGCGAGGCGGGCGCTAGTGGTAGGAAGGGAGTCGAAGTGCAGAAATGACGCTGGAGCGTTGGTGTCAATCCATGTCAATGCCAGCATTCCCGATAGTCTGCGTGACGAATGTGGTTGAAGGGGCGTGTGAGGAAGGAGGTATGAATGGCTCGCCGCCCAATAGAGCAAAAGCCGGTGACGGGCTGGACGGTCGTCTTCTTCAGCCTGCAGGTTTGTCTGGCCCTGGGCTTTCCCCTCGCCCTGTGCGCGTACATGCCGAGTGAGGCACTCGTCTGGGTTGGGGTCCTCGGTATCGCCCTGCTTTGCTTCGCGCTCCTGCATGGTGGTTGGGTCTGGCTCGTCCCCCTCATGGGAGTCCTGACGCTGGGCTCGATATACCGCGATTTACCGGTCCCTCGTCCGGCCTACATCGCCGCATGCGCCGTGCTCTCAGTCATCGTTGCGGCTCTGGTCGTTCGAGGGGAGATCCGGGCCGCAGGCGGGGTTCGTCGCAGGCAAGCCCCCCCGCCTACCACCATTCCCTCGGATGGCCCTCAGGGACGATCGGACGTGTCCGTGCAATACCGCGACGGCACGATTGTGGTCTCCTGGCTGGCACCAACCTCCACCGGTGGAGTGCCCATCACTGCCTATCAGGTGCAAGCCTCATTCGATGCCGGATCGAACTGGGCGGAGGTGCGCGAGGTTCCCGGCAGCCAAAGGGCAGTCGCCATCGACGACCTTGTCGTTGGCCGGGACGTCTGCTTCCGAGTCGCTGCCATCAACGTCGCCGGCATCGGGCCGCCCTCCAAGCCCACAGCTGTCTTCACGCCAATGGGCCCACCAGGGCCACCTCAGTCGCTCTGCAGCGAATCAGGGGATCGACAGGTGCGCCTCACGTGGTCACCACCCGTGAACGACGGCGGCTACGGCATCGTGGACTATGCCGTTCGCATGTCGACCGACGAGGGAGGCACGTGGGTAGACGTCCCGCGAGGGGCTTCCGCCGAATGCATCACCAGCATCACCGGACTGACGAACGGTCGGACGTATCAATTCGAGGTCAGCGCGATGAACGCCAGGGGTCGCGGGGCAGCCTCGCCTCTGTGCCATGCAACCCCTGCCGGCCTGCCGGGTCCGCCCACGCTCGAGGGGTGCATCCCCGGAGAACAGACCATCACTGTCACCTGGCTGCCGCCCGCCAGCAACGGCGGTATGCCGCTCCTGGGCTACGTCGTCGAAAGTTCCCATGATGGCGGTGCAACGTGGCTACTTGGTGAGCATCCCGCAGTGCACTCGACATCGTCGACGCTCCATTGCCTCGCCAATGGCATTCCCTATCTCGTTCGAGTGGCTGCCGTCAACGCCGTTGGCCGAGGAACGACCAGCCCCCCATCGATGCCCACGGTCCCAGTGGGCCTGCCTGGTGAGGTCGGCGGAGTCGAGGGCACCGCGCCGCGAAGACCTCACGATCCGATGCCCGAGCGTCGGAGCCAAACCAGCCGATCTCGCCGTGTCCTTGTTGGGATCGGGCTCTTGATCGCTCTGGCGACTGCCCTTGGCCTTGCGGTGCTGCGAACGATGGACACAAGCGAAATTCACGCACCAGACTCCAGTTACGGACCGAGTGTCCCGGCGGACAACAGCCGTCTGGGCGAACTCAACCCCCAGCAGGGACAGGCTACGGTCGAGGCGGCAAGTCGGGTGACGGCGCTGGGGGCGAGGTCGGTTCCTAGGACGATCACCGCGATTGCTGATGGACGCCCCTGCGGGAACATCGACCTTCAATGTTAGAGAAGGCCCTCCTCATGCGCCTTCTTATAGAGCTCAACCTTTGTCGGCAGTGGCTCGCCATTCTCCGCATACTTCGCCCGAACGCGGCGGATGTACTCCTTGGCCGTGCCGGTGGTAATGCCCATGGTGCGGGCTACCGAACCGAGTTTCATGCCGGATGAGTAGAGCAGCAGGGTTCGCTCCTCCTGTGGTGATAGCTGGACGGATCCGGATCCGCACACCGAGAGCATCGCAGCCAGTTCCGGCGACAGGTACAGCTGACCACGTAGGACGATGTCGACGGCCTTCTGGAACTCACGTGCGGGACTCTGCTTCGAGACGTACCCGCGCGCGCCACGTGCCATCGCACCCTGCACTGACTTGGGGGTGGCGGCGGCGCTGATGACGAGCACGGGTGCGCCCATCTGAACAACCTGAGTGACCGCTTCCATCACCGGTTGGCCGTCGCCGAGGTCGAGGTCGAGGATGATCCTCCAAGATGATGAAGGTTCTGGGTGAATCTGGCATGCGCCTCCTGAAGGGTGACACCGATGTTAGCAATCGAATCGCCAACGTGTTGACTGCGACGGGTCGTGAGACCGAGGAGTTGAAGGCACTGCGCAACTGGGTCCTCGTGCCCATGACCACACTGTGCTGGATCTCGCACATCATCCTCGCAGCCCAGGCCAAACCGAGGATCTCGGCCGTCGACCTATCGTTCCTGGCCTTAGCCTCGGTTGCCTTCTGCCTTGCCCTGGCGCTCATCCGTCGGCCCTGGGTCCTGTGGGTCTCGTTCGCCGGGCTAATACTGCTGGCGATGCCAGCCTTTCTGCCGTCCGAGGGAGGGGCGTGGCTGTATCCGCGCTTCGTCATCGGCCAAGCGGGCTACATTCTCATCACGATGCTTTCTCGAAGGGCGGGCTTGATTGTCATCTTCGCCAGTCCGATCGCGCTTCGACTTCTGTGGGCGGTGGGGCCCACCAACATCGCTCCCGACGGTTTCACCATTGCATTCGGCATCATTCCCGTCCTGCAGCTCCTTGGCTCGAATGCGCTGGTTTGGTGGACTTGGCACGGCCTGCTTGCGCGTAGCGCCCGAGCAGATGTTCAGCTGGCCGAGCTGGCGGACACGGAGTTGACGTCAGTCGCCGATCGTGAGCGGTCGTCGCTTTGGTGGGCGTCCACCCGGCAGGTGCACGAGTCGGTGCTCAACACCATCAATGCCCTAACCTTGGCTGGACGTGTCAGCCCGCAGGCGGCACGGGAGTGGGCGAACCGGGCGCGGGCAGCTATCGACATGAGTGAATTGCCTGGCGCACCCGCTGCCGACATCCCTCGACGCTCGGCAGCGAACGACTTCTTCAATGGCGCTCAGGCCCTCGTTTCGGCGGGCTTCACCGGCTTACTCATCGCCGGATCTGGCTATGTCTTCTTCATTCACCTGACCTCACCTCTGCGCGACTTGCTCGGCCAGGCGCTGGTGGTGGCAGGGACCGCGATCGCCCTCGTCCTGGTCCTTCGTCAAGTGCGTATCTCACGCGCGCGGGCCACGGCCCTAGTACTCATCCCTAGTGCCGTTCCCTGGGTCCTTGCACCCGCGGCAGGCGATTGCTCACAGATTGCCACGGTGGCCTCGGCGCTGAGCATTGCCGGCTACACGATCTCGATCATCGCGCTATGCGGTGGCCTCATTCCCTACCTGGTGGCGCTGCCGATCTGGGGGGCCGGTGCATTCATATTGGCCAGCTATGCGCCTGCCGAGTGTCAACGCTCACCGATTGCGATGATGTTCAACACTCTCAGCATCATCCCGTTGATCCTCCTAATCGCCTACTTCGGCATGCGATCCCGGCGGGACTCCAATGCGCGCATGGACGAAGCCCGGTTGCGGACCGCGCAGTCGAGCGGGCGAGCCGCTGCAATTCGCCTCGTCAATCGGCAGTTGACGGCGAGCGTGGTTCGCTCCGCAGAGTTGATAACCGAGGCGGGCCACACCGGCACCCTGACGCCCGATCTGGAGCGCGAGCTGGCATGCCAGGCCACTCTGCTGCGCGCCGGCATCTCCGTCGATCGTGATCGGGATGGTGCCTTCACTATCGCGGCTTATCACCTTGTCCACGGCCTGGCCAGCGGAGGAGTGCCTGTGCAGGTCGTGACCTTGTCGGGCTCCCAGGATCCACGACCGCTGCCTGCGAGCCTGATCGACAGCCTAATCCGGGCCGTGCTCGACGAACGGGAGCTCATCGACGGTGCTGACCTCAGCATTTCCTGTGTGCATGGCCAGTCCATGGACTTCCTGTCAATGATGCTTCCGTGGGTGATCGCCGAGCAGTGGTGGAGGGATCATGGCCGGGCCATGGCGACTGAAGCGAAAAGCGACCTCCGCCTCGCCGTGCATCAGACCGAGCAGCAGGGTGCTGACGGGGAACTCCTAGGCCTGATCATCATCGAACGCGAGACCGCGGTCGAGGCTCAGGATCAGGTACCGGTGCCATGATCCGGTACGTCGAGTGCTTGGACCAAGTCCTCTATAATTCTGGCAAATTCACCCGCTGTCAGCCCTTGCGACTGCAATACGACGTTGAGCCGGACCCCGGCTGCATGCGACTGCACGGCCTGAAGTTGCGAGTAAGGAAGCGCCTGAGCTGCGGCCGTTGTAAGCAGGCTGGCGCTCAGGAGAGCAGTGGGGTAGCGCCGGTGCGTAGGTGCCACGGCGATGACTTCGTCCAGGCAGTCCAGCAGGTCGGCCTTCAGGATGCAGCTGAAAGCGCCGGCCATCAGCAGAGAAACGAGGTCGGCCGATTCGATGTGTGCGCTCATCACCGCCACGGGGATGCCCGCGTCACGCAGTCCGTGCACTCCGACGACGCCAGGCGAACCGTCGGGGGCGTGCGCATCGATCACGGCCAGAATGCTGCCCGTGAGGGTCGAGGCAGCCTTGATCGCCTCGTTCACATCCGACCCGGCGTAGGCGATTGTCACCTCATCGGAATGCGATCGCAAGGCTGTCACCAGGCCAGCTCTGAAGTCGTCATGGTCGTCCACGATCAGCAGCGATACCTGACCGGTGGACATGACGAAAGCCTAGGCCAGGTGGCTGGGGTCGACTTGACGAGCCACTGCTGATGCATCCCGCCGATTCCGCGTTTGCCAGGATCGTGCACGAACGGGTGCTGAACACCCTCCATCTGCTCATGATTCGCCAGGCAAATGCCGAGTTGCTCCGCTCGACCCTGGAGTGGATGAACGACCCGTACAACCAAACCGCTCGATCCCCGGATCGCGGTCTCGCGGAGGCGGTTCGGGATGCAGTGCTCAGGTCTGGGGTGGCACGGGCGAAGGTCTCCTGCCCCCAGGGTGATGATCGGCCCTTGTCACGGGAGGTCGGGGAGGCACTCTCGGCTGCGATTGTCGAGGCACTCCGCAACGCCCAGCGTCACGCCAAGGCATCCGAACTGTCTGTGCAGGCAAGTCGTGGTGCAGACTGGATCCATGTGGAGGTGCGTGACGATGGCCTAGGGTTCAATGCAGGTGCAATCCCGCGACTTGGTCTAACGTTGGGCATCACCGCTGCCATGGCCAGCATTGCGGGTACGGCGCAGATTCGCTCGGATGCCCGACAGGGCACAGTCGTCCTGCTGTCGTTGCCGGCCGCCCCCACGCAGCACCGACCGGACATCACGGACGGGCACCTCATCCGCGATTGGCCAAGGATTGCCGGGGGAGCAGGACGCCTGTTTGCGAATCTACTCGCCGGCCGAATCCAACCACAGATGCCAGAGGTGGCCGATCAGGCACGTATTGAGGACTGCCGGATTCGCACCTGGTTGGACTGCAATCGCGTGGACTCCTGGATGGCCCGGCAGGTAGCCGCCGCTGTCGAAGATGCTGCCGACCACGGCCGTCGAGTCACGGCGACAATCGCGGGGCAATTGGGTATCAGCGCGGCGCTGGATTGCGACCTCACTATGGCCTTGACGGATGCAGACGCAATCCTGCTGACCGTCAGGCCGGACCACGAGGAATTGCTGGTCATCGTCCACGGCGATACGAAACCGGAATATGGCCTTCATCCGGATCTGTCATGGCGGGTCGAGCGGGTTGGCGAAGGCATCCGAGGTCTGCGGATCAGCCGCAGTCGATGAATCGCTTGCTCAGGACGCAGGGCGTGTCGGCAGCTCCGCAACTCCCGACGCTCTCCGCGGCCGGTTCGTGGTGCAGTTCATCGCACTGTCAGATTAGGATCAATTGGAGGCATGGCTGGTTGGGGAGTGAACCCCCTGACGCCAATACGCGCCGACCACGAGAGTTCCGCAGGATCAAAGGCTGGACGTCTGTGAAAAATGCTCGTTGAACACGACGGATCAGCACATGCCCTACGAACTGGGACTGCGTGGACGGCGGCGCCCGAGTGTCGTGAGAGGCGCGCCGTTATCTGCGTTACATCTTCTAACTGGACGGGGCAGGGAGCCCACCTGAAGCGCAGACTCCAACCCGACGCCGTTCATTCATCTGTGCCCGCTCGCGCTCATAACAGAATTCGCCGCCCCGGTCGGGGCATGCATCTCCCGATCGAAGTGAGCCGACGACTGTACGTCGGGTTGCTACTGGGTGGCTGGTGAGGCAATGCTTTCAATAGCCGGGGAATCTGGCTGGGCCGGCTGGGTGACTTGATCCTGCGTCACCCGCTCAGCGAGGATGACTGTCGTCCTGCGGTACTCTCCACCGCGCAAGTCTGCGCAGGTGAACAGGGCCAACTGGTGCGGGCCCTGCTGCCGGAACCACGCCGACCGATAGCCGCCCTTCGTGACGGTGTGCCGCGAGGTGATGCGATACAGATAGGCGGGCTTCCCGACGGGGTGAACCGTGAAGGTGCCCCCGACCGGCTCATCAAGGATGGGATTGAGCGTCCCATCGCAGCCGACCCCGTACCGCACATGCCAGGTGATCACCGTCGTGCCGATCCGCGCATACAGCGGTGCATGGCCGCGGGACAACCCAGCCGCTTGGTTGGTGTCTGGCGGATTCAGCGCCTGCCCCCGTTTGAACGCAACCGCCTTCAGCGGCACCTTCGTGTCACCCACCGAGATAACGGCCACCGTCCGGCCACCCACCGATGACGGAGGGCAGTTCTCACGAGCCTGCGCCCAGGGCGCGACCGCCAGTGCCCCAGCCAATACGGCTAGGACTGTCACCATCCGCACCGACCGCGTGAGTCGCCACCATCTCCCCTCCATCAGGTGGCCTCACATACCGGCGCTGATGCCGACTGGGATGGCGGGAGCCGACGCAGTTAGGGTGCTGTATGCCCACTTGCCGTTGCGGTCCTGGATTCGATAACGGATCGTGCTCTGCCCGGTAAAGCCTTTCTCCGGCACAAACTGCACCTGAGCCCCCTTCAGGAGCCACATGCCCTTCCGTGGGACCACCACCCGGTCACCCCACTGGGAACCCCACTGTGCGATCGACACCGAACCCGGCCGCAGTTCCGACCCCACCGCCGGAGTCGACAGCCCCACCGGCGCATAGACCAACGGCAGCGTCGACCCCTGATCCACCTTCTTGCTCTGCGGGGTCGCCTTCGGCTCCGGCTCACTAACCGCGATCCGCTCCGTCGCTGACGCGCAACGCGTCTGATTCGGCGCCGGCAGGCACACCTGGTAGTTGAACGAATCCAGCCCGGTGAAGCCCGGGTTCGGGGTATAGGTGTTCGTCCCATTCGCATTCCACGCAACCGTGCCATTGGCCGGGCTCGACGTCTGCGTGAACACCGACCCCGCCGGGAATGTGTCATTCACTGCCGCATCGCCACTCACCGGCGTTTCCATCACGGTTCTCAACAAGTCGTCGACTGCGATGGGCCCAGCCGCAGCCGGGGTCGTCGGAGTAGTGGAATCAGACGGAGACGGGGATCCGACCGTCACGCAGGACTGGGCCGTGGCGGTCTGCGAAACGTTATCGGTGATGGTGTAGTTCCAGCAGTCCTTCCCTGAGAAGCCCGGCTTCGGCGTGTAGGTGAAGGAGCCGTCCGGATTCAACGTGACAGAGCCGTTCGGCGGTTGGGTATTCGAGGTCACCGTGATCCCTGTGCCAGTGTCGTTGGTAAGCACACCCGTGCTAGCCAGAACCTTCTTGGGCGTCTGGTACGACGTAGTGTACAAGTCGTCGATCGCGGTCGGAGGCGACCACACCGCATAAAGCGTGGTGTCGGCATTCAGGGTCAGCGGGTCCCCTGGGGCCAAGAGCGTTCCCGAGCCGTTCGGCGACGCACTCCACCCGAGGAAGGTTGAGTTTGTCCGCGTGCAGCCCGAGCCAGCGGCAACCGCCACCGACGTTCCCGGCGACACCGACGTCCCAGTTGTCGAGCCAGAGCCGCCATTGCAGTCATACGTCAGCGCCACCGTGTTCGTAGACACCGGCGTAGCCACCGGCGTAGCCACCGGCGTCCACTGCGCATACAGGGCTGTATCCGCATTCAGGGTCAACGACGACCCGGCCGCGTTCGACGTACCGGTGCCACCCGCCGACGTATCCCACCCGGCGAACGTGTAGCCCGTCCGCGTGCAGCCCGAGCCAGCGGCAACCGTCACCGACGTCCCTGGCGACACCGACGTCCCAGCCGTCGACCCAGTCCCGGCATTGCAGTCATACGTCAGCGTCACGTTCGTAGACACCGGCGTAGTCACCGGCGTCCACTTCGCATACAGGGTCGTATCCGCATTCAGGGTCAATGACGACCCGGCCGCGTTCGACGTACCGGTGCCACCCGCCGACGTATCCCATCCGGCGAACGTGTAGCCCGTCCGCGTGCAGCCCGAGCCAGCGGCAACCGTCACCGACGTCCCCGGCGACACCGACGTCCCAGCCGTCGACCCAGTACCGCTGTTGCAGTCATACGTCAGCGCCACCGTCGAGGGAGTGGTGCCGGTGATGGTGAGCGAGGCGGTGCCCTCTGGCAGCAGGCCCTTCACGTTGGAGGCGCTGTATTTGGGGTCCGTCGGGTTCAGGATGTTCGTAAATGTGCCATTGCTGTCACCGGTCACCTGCACGGTCACCGTGCAACTCGATACGTTGTACGGAATCGTGCCGACGATCTTGACACTCGTGTCACCGGCGCCCAGAGACCCGCCCGCGCCATCCGTGAACGTTTTGGGGGTGCAGGTACCGCCCGCAGTCGACGACGCGATCGTCAGCCCGGTCGGCAGCGTGTCGGTGATCTCCCAGCCTGCCTTTTCTGACTTGTCGGTGGTGTTGGTGACCGTGAATGTCAGTGTGGACACCGCGCTCGGGTTCGCCGTCTTGTCGATCGACGTGGGATTGAACTCCTTGGAAATTGCGGGCGTCGCCTCGTACAGGGTCAGATCGTCCCATCCGCCGTCGTTGCCACCGCTTGTATTCGTCTGGACGTTCTTCACGCGCAAGTACATCTGGGTACTCGAGACCGGGAGCATGATTCCGGAATTTGCAAAACCCTTCGCGACATTGACTCCCGAGTAGTTCGTCTGATTCGCGACGTTTGGCATCGAGCACGGGGAGATAAACGTCGATCCAAACGCGTTCCAAGTGGTGCCGTTCGTGGAGTACTCGAAGGTAAGTCTGGGCTTGACAGCGTCGCAATTGATCGCAGTCGCCCACACTGATGCGGTGAAGTACCTGTTTGCGGCGACCGACGAGAAGGCAATGGGTTGCTCGGTTTGGGCTTCGACACCCGCAGTGTTGAATCCTCGGTTGGTGTAGGCCGCGACGATGTGGTTGGTGGCCGGACCCGTGCCATTCACGCTGCCCACCGCTTGCGCCATCTTGCGCAAGAAGTCCAACGATTTTGCGTCGTTCTCGCATCCACTCGAGTCCGGCCAGGCGGCGCTCGCCGCCTGGCCGGAAAGCACAATGCCATTGCAGCCGGTGATATTGAGCCATTGGGAATCACCGGTATAGGTCGTCCCGGTCGCACCCTTGTACTTCACTCCGCCGTAATTGAGCGCCATCGGCTGCACGCCGTTTTGCCCGCCAATAGGCGCGGAACCGGACTGTGGGAAGTTCTCGAAGTTGTCGCTCCAAAGCACCACTGGGGCCCGTGGTGTCGGGGGAGCCGAAGCCTCGGCATTGGAGAAGATCTCAGCCGTCACCAAGCCCCCGGCAATTAGAAGGAGTGTACTGAGCAGGATTGAGTGTCTGCGCTTGCCAGTGTTCATGGGGATGCTCCAACCGAGTTGTATTAATGGTTCTTGCGCCTACCGCAGGCCAACCTGCTGATCAAGTCGTGCGACGAAAGCGCACTTAAACGTTAACCTCGCCGCTCTACGATTTCCAGCGCCAAGATGTCTGTCGTTAGGCATACACCTTGGAGTCCGATGCAGTGCATGACCCAGCGTCGTGCGTCTGAATTCCCCTTGCGTACGGCCTTGGCGAGGATGTCGTCGGGACTCTTGGTCCGGGTGAATGACCCGCAGCGCTCGATCCATCTGTCGAGAAATCTGTTGATCCCGGAGACGATGTCCTTGTCGGGTGTGAAGGTGCCGCGCTTGATGGCCTG
>JAULZL010000412.1:0-431 GCA_032117355.1 Candidatus Nanopelagicales bacterium | reverse complement strand
GCGCGGGATGATGCCGATGACCACCTCGACGAGGCCCCGCCAAGATCCGGATCGACCAGTGGGTCACGCCCAGGGAATCAGGCGGTGGGCTCAGGTTCGCGGCGACGATCCCGTCCTCATCAACGTGCGTCGGCCGTCCCAACCGGGCCGCGTCCGCTACACCCGCAAACCGTTCGGCGGCATGGCGATTGCGCCACTGGATCACCGTTGGACGCGAGACGCTAGGACAACAAGCACTGCCAGCGTCCGCACCTGCCGATTGAGTCACGATCACGTTCATCGGGTCAGGTCACAGACCGCCGGTGATATCGATTGGGATGGCGGGAGCCGCCGCCGTCAGGGTGCTGTAAGCCCATTTTCCGTTGCGGTCCTGGATTCGATATCGGATCGTGCTCTGCCCTGTGAAGTCCTTTTCCGGGACGAACTGCACC
>JAULZL010000411.1:0-9449 GCA_032117355.1 Candidatus Nanopelagicales bacterium | reverse complement strand
ATCAGGTCCTGGCCAAGGGCCACGATCTCGAGGTAGAACGAAGCGGCAACAGCCGCGAGCAGGCCAACGCCCACTGCAAGGGCCAGTACGCGGCCATTCAGTGCTTCACCGCCGCCTGCCTCACCGCCGCCTGCCTCGCTTCGCGTCGAACGGCCCGGGTCGGTCACGGAGATCACCTCGCATCTTTCGCTGCGCCAGCACCGCAGCCCGCGGCAGGGATCGCTGGGTACCGTACCCGCAACGGACGCACCAATGATGCGCCCATCAATCGCGGAGGTGGAGCCAATGCTCGAAGACTGGACAGCTGCACTTCTCGCCGAGCTCGACCTGACCACTGATGTCGATGTGGCTGCCCTCCTCGACCTCGCACGCGATGCGGCCCACAATGTGGCCCGCCCGGCGGCACCGCTCACAACCTTCCTGGTGGGCCTCGCCGCGGGTCGAGCAGGAGCGACACCTGCCGATATCCAGTCCGCCATCGACACCGCGCGGACCCTTGCCCAGGGCTGGTCGCCGGCCCAACCCTGACGCACGGTCGGCGATCCTCACCGAGGCAGGTTGAACCGGACACATGCCGATCCCCCTCAGGCCAAGCATCAGTGCGGACCAGCGTCTGGTATTCAACTGCGCGCGGGCGTCGCCAAAGCCACCCGCGCACGGGCCCGACGCCGTTACCCTGCCCGATATGGAAGGCCGCGGGGATTCAGTGCGCGCGATTCGCAGCGCTGCCTCCTGTGCGCTTGCCATCGGCTTGGTTATCGCACTGGGTAGCCCGGCAACGGCGGCTATCACCTCGGTCAATCCGGTCGATGGGTCATGGGGTGGGCTCAAGAAGTCCCCGACATGCACTGAACTGAGGGCACCTGATCTCTCCGAAGCTGCGCTGCCTCCGTCAGATGACGAGTGCGGCAGCGGCCGGGCGGCCACGGACTTCGAGGTCGTGGGCTTTACCGTTCAAAACCGACGCATCACGGAGTTCTCCTTCGATGCCCAGATCCACTGCCACGCATCGGACACCGACTACTGGGCCGGGTCCGTCATGAGCTACCGCACGGTCGAGGAGTTCACCTATCGGGGCATCGATGGTCGCAACGAAATCCCGCAAAACGGCCTCCTGCGCATCAAGTTCCAGGTGCGCAAGTCCGTTGACTACCCAGCAGGCGAGGTTCGGGCTTCCTTTGACTTCCGAGGGCCGAAGGCAAAGGTGTCGATCTACTACTCAGGACGATCGGACGAGTCAGCAGGCGGCACCCGCTTCTGGAACACCTGCTACTCGTCCTTCAACCAGCCAACAGTCGTGAAGGCCAAGCGGCGAGCTCGCTGATCGGTCAGGCCTTGGGACCACCGGCCACGTACAGCACCTGCCCGGATACGAAGCCGGCATCCTCGCGACAGAAGAATGACGCTGCCGCAGCGATGTCCTCCGGTTGCCCGACCCGGGCCACCGGGATCTCCGCGGCTGCGGCCTTCTTGAGCACGTCGAATTCGAGGCCGATCCGTTCGGCGGTTGCCCTCGTCATCTCGGTCTCAATGAAGCCGGGTGCGATCGCATTGACGGTGATGCCGAACCTGCCGAGCTCGATCGCCAGGGTTTTGGTGAAGCCCTGCATGCCGGCCTTCGCCGCCGCGTAGTTGGCCTGGCCGCGGTTGCCGAGGGCAGACGTGCTGGACAGGTTCACGATCCGTCCCCACTTCGCCTCGGTCATGTGGGCCTGGGTAGCACGGCTCATCAGGAATGCTCCGCGCAGGTGGACGTTCATCACGGCATCCCAGTCCTCGACGGTCATCTTGAAGAGCAGGTTGTCGCGGGTGATGCCGGCATTGTTGATCAGGGCGACCGGTGCACCGAGGCCCTCGACCACCTGCTGGACCGCCGCCTGGGCCGATGCCTCGTCCGCGACGTCAACTCCCACTGCCAGGGCGCGGCCACCCGCGGCGGCAATCTGTTCGACAACGGGCTGGCAAGCAGCCGCATCGAGGTCAAGGACACCGACCGCAAAGCCGTCCTGGGCCAGCCGCTGAGCGACGGCGGCTCCGATCCCACGCGCGCCTCCGGTGACGATGGCAACCTTGGACTGCTGCGACATGGTGCTCCCTCCAGCGGATGAGTCGGCCAAGCGGCGGCTGACCTGTCGGTTTGCCGCTGGACCAGTGGACAGATTGCTGACCGTACCGAAGGGGTGGAAGAGCTAGCCGCCCCGCTGGAGAATTCACGCACGAAATCCGCAAATGCGGAGTAGATTCCCGATTTGTGTCAGGAATACGGATTTCTGAGGCCTCCGAGATTCTCGGGGTCAGCGATGACACCGTTCGACGATGGCTGCAGTCGGGTCGCCTCGCTGAGGACTCCAGCACTTCGGGGCCACGCAGGGTCGATGCCCAGAGCCTGGCCGCCGCAATGGCCGACCAGTCGATGCCTGAGGCAGCGCCGGTTCGGCAATCAGCTCGCAACCGGCTACCCGGCATCATCACTCGCGTCGAGAAGGACGGGGTCATGGCCCTGGTGGAGATCCAGGCCGGGCCGCACCGGGTGACCTCCCTCCTCAGCCGCGAGTCCGCCGATGAACTGGGCCTGGCACCGGGCATGCGGGCAACGGCGGTAGTGAAGTCAACCAATGTCGTTATCGAGCTTGAAGATCCGTCGTGAAGAAGGCGCACGGCCCACGTCTCACCGCGGCCTTCCTCGCCCTCATCGCGATGTCGGTCATCGCCGCACCGGCGAGTGCCCGAGCCGATCAGGCGGCCAGCAGGCCGACTCAACCGGCCAAGCCAAGCGGGACAATCCTGGTCTCGGCAGCAGCGTCGTTGACAGATGTCTTCCCCGTGATCGCAGCGGCGTTCATGAAGAAGTACCCCGCGGTCACCGTGCGGTTCAACTTCGGTGGCAGCCCGGCACTCGTCGAGCAGTTGCTGGCCGGTGCGCCCGTCGACGTCCTCGCAACGGCCTCTGAGTCGACGATGTGGAAGGCCGTCAATGCTCGCCGTGCGACAGCACCCCTGATCTTCGCCAAGAACACGATGGCGATCGCAACTCCCCCGGCGAACCCCGCGGGCATCCGAAGAATCGCGGATCTTGCCCGACCCGGAGTGCTCGTCGCGACCTGCTCGGTCGCCGTTCCTTGCGGTTCAGCAACGCAAGACCTTCTCGCCAGGAATGGCGTGACCCTTCGCCCAGTTACCCAGGAGTTGGATGTCAGGGCCGTACTCGGCAAGGTGATGGCGGACGAGGTCGACGCCGGAATCGTCTACGTGACCGACGTCCGCGCCGCTGGATCCAAAGTCTCGTCGGTGCAGATCCCTTCCGCGTCCAACGTCACGACGACCTACCCGATCACCACCGTGATCGGCGGCTCGAATCCCGTTGCTGCCCGGGCCTTCGTCAACTACGTGCGATTCACGCCATCCGCTCAGGCAATCCTGCGAGCGTACGGATTCATCCGCCCGTGGTGAGGCAACGCAGCACGGCCCCAGCCCCCTGGTTCCTCGTGGTTCCCGGCCTGGTAGCCCTGGCCTTCCTCGTGGTGCCGCTGATCGGCCTGCTTGCCCAGGCTCCCTGGGGCTCCTTCGGCTCGCTGGTCACCTCACCCCTGGCTACCGAGGCCCTGCGACTATCGCTGATCACCTCGTTGGTCGCTACTGCCTTCGCCGCGATCGTCGGCGTGCCGCTGGCCTGGCTGCTGGCTCGGGAGGCACTGCCGGGCACCCGGGTGATTCGCGCACTGGTGATCGTCCCCCTGCTCCTGCCACCGGTGGTGTCGGGGGTGACCCTGCTGGCTGCATTCGGTCGCCGCGGCCTCGTCGGGCAGTACCTCTACGAAAGCCTGGGAATCCAACTGCCCTTCACCACGGCTGGGGTCGTCCTCGCCGAGGCCTTCGTTGCGATGCCCTTCCTGGTCATCACCCTGGAGGGCGCGTTCCGCAGCCTGGATCGACGCTACGAGGAGGCCGCCATCACCCTCGGCGCCTCCTCATGGCGGGTCTTCCACCGCATCACGCTGCCCCTGGTTGGCCCCTCGCTCGTGGCCGGCGCAGTGCTGTGCTGGGCACGGGCCCTCGGGGAGTTCGGTGCCACCATCACCTTCGCGGGCAACTTCCCAGGTGTCACCCAGACGATGCCCCTCGCCGTCTACCAGGCCCTTGAATCAGACCGCGACGCCGCCATCGCCCTGAGCATCCTGCTGCTCGCCGTGTGCATCGGCGTCCTCATCGGTCTGCGCGGCCACTACCTTCCCGGATCGGCTCGGTCATGACAGTTCGAGTCGATGCCGAGGTCTCGCGCGGAACCTTCACCCTTGCGGTTGACGCGACTTTCGAATCGGGGACGGTGACGGCGATCCTTGGCCCGAATGGCGCAGGGAAGTCGACGCTGATTCGGGCCATCGCCGGTCTGCAGGCCATCGATCGGGGGACGGTCAGCATCGACGGCCAGGTCGTTGACGACTCTGCCTCGCTATTCATCCCCCCGCGCGAACGGAGGTGCGGAGTCGTCTTCCAGGACTACGCGCTCTTCCCGCATCTGAACGTCCTTGACAATGTTGCCTTCGGGCCGCGCTCCCGAGGTGCAGCCAACACCGAGGCGAAGGCCGTCGCCCACCTCAACCTTGCTCGGCTGGGCATCGACCACCTCGCCGAGCGTCGACCATCGACAGTCTCCGGCGGCCAGGCCCAGCGCGTCGCACTGGCCCGCGCACTTGCCACGCAACCGCACGTCCTACTCCTCGATGAGCCGATGGCGGCACTTGATGCCGAGACGAGGATTGAGATCCGAATCGAGCTCGAACGACAACTAGCCGATTTCGCCGGTTGCGCGCTGCTCGTCACCCATGATCCGCTCGATGCCATGCTCCTGGCCGATCGGGTTCTCGTGATCGAGGACGGCCGCGTCGTTCAGGACGGATCACCCGCGGAACTCGCGAACCGACCGGTCACCGACTACGTCGCCGCGCTGATGGGTGTCACCCTGCTGCGCGGGACGGCCAGTGACGGCGTCCTGAATCTCGATAACGGCGGGCTCCTGCACATCGCCGATCGGCAACTCGCGGGCCGAGTCCTAGCGGTCCTGCGCCCATCCTCGATCACCGTGCATCGACAGCCACCCGAAGGAAGCGCCCGCAATGCCTGGCCGGGCACCGTCGCGTCCCTGCAGCCATCCCACGACCGGGTACTGGTGATGGTCAACGGCTCTCCCAGCGTGACCGCCGCCGTCACGTCGGGAGCGATCGCCGAACTCGGCCTCTCCGTCGGGACGGACGTCTGGCTCAGCGTGAAGGCAGTCGAGATCGATGCCTACCCGAACCCCACCCGCTAGCTTCGCGTCACCGGATCGTGGAGACGGCGCAGACGAGTCAGGCCGTGGTGCGTCCAGTGAACCTTCGAAGGCGCAGGCTGTTGGTCACGACGAAGACACTGGAGAACGCCATCGCGGCTGCCGCGATGATCGGATTGAGCAGTCCGGCCATGGCCAGAGGTATCGCGGCGACGTTGTAGGCGAAGGCCCAGAAGAGATTGCCCTTGATCGTGCCGAGAGTCCTGCGGGAGAGCGCGATGGCATCCGCGCAGGAGCGCAAGTCTCCTGAGACCAGCGTTAGGTCACTCGCCTCGATAGCCGCATCGGTACCCGTGCCCATGGCAATGCCGAGGTCGGCCTGGGCCAGGGCCGCGGCATCGTTCACGCCATCACCCACCATCCCCACGACCTTGCCCTGCCCTTGTAGCCGACGGATCACCTCGACCTTGTCCCATGGCAGTACCTCGGCGATGACCTCGGTGATGCCGACCTCAGTGGCCACGGCACCCGCAACGCGGGCGTTGTCGCCGGTCAGCAGCACGGGTTCAAGGCCCATGGACCTCAACTCGTCGACAGCCTGGGCACTCGTCGGCTTCACGCTGTCGGCAACCGCGATGATGCCTTGAACGGATCCGTCCCATCCGACGGCAACTGCGGTACTCCCCCGGCTGTTCGCATCATCGATGGCCTGCAGCAGGCGCGCCGACACCGTCATCGAAAACTCCTCGGTAAGCCAGCCAACTCGCCCTGCGACAACAGTGCGGCCGTCAACCTGGCCGCGAACACCACTGCCTGCATCAGCCTCGAATGAGGTCACATCCGGAATCCCGTGAACACGGGCTGCAGCAGTGATGGCAACGGCAACCGGATGCTCCGACGCATCCTCGAGTGCGCCCGCGGCTCGCAACAGCTCGGATACATCAATCCCGGGCTCGGCAGTCACACCCGCCACCTGCATTCGGCCGGTCGTCACCGTCCCGGTCTTGTCCAGCACGATGGTGTCCACTCGCCTCGTCGACTCCAGTACCTGCGGGCCTCTCACCAGGATGCCTAGTTGGGCAGCCCGGCCGGTGCCGACCAGTAGTGCCGTCGGCGTGGCAAGGCCCAGCGCGCAGGGGCAGGCAATGATGAGGACGGCGACGGCAGCAGTGAACGCGAAGGCAGGTTCAGCTCCTGCGAGTAGCCAGCCAGCAAGCGTCGCCAGGGACAGCAGCATTACGACCGGGACGAACACGGCCGAGACCCGATCAGCAAGCCGCTGGACGGGAGCCTTGCTGGCCTGGGCATCAGTGACCAGCCGCGCCATCTGCGCCAGCTGGGTTTCCGCTCCGACTCGCGTTGCCTCGACCACCAGGCGCCCGCTCGCGTTGACGGTCGCGCCGACAACCGCATCGCCGGGGCGGACCTCCACCGGCAATGACTCGCCGGTCAGCATGCTCGCGTCGATCGTCCCGGTTCCTTCGATGACCACACCGTCGGTCGCGACCTTTTCCCCCGGCCTGACGATGAAGTGATCCCCGACCACGAGCTCGGCAATCGGTCGGCGCACCTGGGCCCCATCCCGGAGGATGACGACATCCTTTGCGCCGAGGCCGAGTAGGGCGCGGAGGGCCGAACCGGAGCGCACCTTGGCCCGGGCCTCGAGGTACCTACCGGTCAGGATGAGGACGGTGACGGCTGCGGCAACCTCAAGATAGAGGTGTGTTGAACCAGCACTGGGCATCAGCGACAGGCTCATCGTCATGCCCGGCATCCCCGCGTCGCCGATGAACAGGGCATAAAGGGACCAGATAAAGGCCGCGCTGACCCCGAGGCTGATGAGCGTGTCCATCGTGACCGCTCGGTGTCGCAGGTTCAACCACGCGGCTCGGTGGAAGGGCAATGCACCCCAGACGGCGACGGGGGCAGTCAGGGTCAACGACAGCCACTGCCAATTGC
This sequence comes from Candidatus Nanopelagicales bacterium, assembly GCA_032117355.1. Classification (GTDB taxonomy): domain Bacteria; phylum Actinomycetota; class Actinomycetes; order S36-B12; family S36-B12; genus REEB460. The sequence continues at coordinate 2,224 of JAULZL010000411.1, read as the reverse complement.
GGAACTGCAGGGCAGGGATCATGGCCAGAACCACGACCGGAATCGTCAGGATGGCCGAGATGAGCAGTCGGCTGCGCAAGGAGGCCAATTCTGGGGAGTCTTCCTCGGCCCCGCCGGCCCCCTCGTCGGAGTCAACCTCGCTGCCCGACCTTGGCGGCAGGGTGGCCGAGTAGCCGGTCGCCTCGACGGCCGCCACGAGATCCTCGTCCGAGACCTCGATGGGGGCCTGGACCCGCGCCACCTCGGTCGCCAGATTGACCACCGCCTCGACGTCCGGAAGGTCATTGAGGCTTCGCTCGACCCGGCCGGCACAGGACCCGCAGGTCATCCCACCGATCCGGATATCGACCGTCCGAGTCGAGCGCGCGATCTCGCGCGAGGGGCTGGTCACGAGGGTTCCTGCGAGCCGAGAGTCACGTTTGCCCCAACACCGGACTCAACCGGGCTATTCCTCCCCGGTCTGGCATAACGGTCACCGATCCATGGGCGGGATTTGACTATTCCCTGTCCGGACAGGCACCGTTGCAGACGCAGAGGTGACATCCAGGCGTCCATTTCGGGCCGAGCACGGACGCCGCGAGCCGGCCAGTTGGGAGGACACCCCATGCCGAACGCCATCGCACGAAGCCTGACGACGGTCATCCCCGCACTGGCGATGTGCCTGGCCGCGGGCGTTCTGACCGCTACCGCCTCCCATGCCGAGCCTGGAGCCGACCTCACCACCGTCCAGAGCCAGGTGCGCGATCTGCAGCATGAGGCCGAGGCATCGTCCGAGCGCTATAACGAGGCCAGGGACACCCTCAAGGACGTCAGCGCCCAACTCAATGCCATTCGCGGCAAGGTTGCCAAACAGAAGTCCGAGCAGGAGGCATCGCAGCGCTCGATTGAGGCCCTGGCCCGGACCCTCTACATGACAGGTTCCATTGATCCGACCCTGCAGGTGATTCTCACCGATGATCCGACGGCCTTCCTCGCTCAGGCATCGGCGATGGACCACCTCGCCCAGTCCCAGCAAGACATCCTGCGCCAGTGGCGCACGAGCAATCTGCGGCTGCTGCAGGCCGAGGCACAGCTCGCCGATCAGGAGTCGCAGGCCCGCCGACTCAAGCAGGGCATGGGTGACGCGGCCACCGAGGCCGAGGCGAAACTGAAGGCAGCCGAGGGCCTCCTGGACCAGTTGTCCGCCGCCGACCGCGAGCGGCTTGCCCGAATTCGCGAACAGAAGCGCCAGCAGGAGGTTGCCGAGGCAAGGCAAGCCGCAAGTGGCACCGACGGCGGGGGCAATGCCGGGAACAGCAACTCGGCGAACAGCAACGCCGAAAGCAACAACTCCGGGGGTGGCGGCGACAAGCCCAGTTCCACCGGGGGCTACGCGGCGAGCGGGCGAGCGGCGACGGTCGTCAACTTCGCACTCCAGCAGGTCGGCAAGAGGTACCGCGCAGCCCGCACCGGCCTGGATTCATATGACTGCTCAGGCCTGGTTCTCGCGGCCTACCGCAAGGTCGGGGTCTCACTCACCCACTACTCCAGGGCGCAGTTCTCGCAGACCAAGCGGGTCTCCGTCTCGCAGATGCGGCCCGGCGACCTGGTGTTCTACTTTGGCCGTGGCGCACACCACGTGGCTATCTACGTCGGCAAGGGCAAGATGGTCAGCGCCTCGAATCCGGACGACGGAGTTGAGCTGATCAACTTCCTCGGGCCTTGGTACCGCGAGCGCTTCTCCGGGGTCGGCCGCGTCCTCAACTGATCGTTCTCCACTGATCGTTCTCCACTGATCGTCCTCCACTGATCGTCCTCCACTGATCCTCATCCACGTTCGCACCACACCCACCACCCGCAACGTCGACGTCGACGTCGACCGTCACACCCCGCCATCCCAAACGCCGATGTCGACCACCACCGTCACACCAGGCTCCCGGTTGCGACGGAGCCAGTCGAACTCGTCCAGGGTGCGACGTCCACGGTCGAACTCGGTGGCCGCGCATGGGAAAGCCCACCCAACGCCGCGGATTGGGCTGCACCGCCCTGGACGCGATCAGCCCTAGCGGATGCGATCAGCCTCGACGGGAATGCCGGTGGATCAGTCCACCCACGGACCGCATCACGCCTAGGACACCTGGCGCGGAGTCCTGGCCCGTAGGGTCCATCGCGGTCTGGTCCCAGTTGGCAATGACGGCATAGGACCACGACCCATGTCCTAGGTCGATCACCCCGGCATCAGCCC
>JAULZL010000410.1:0-9285 GCA_032117355.1 Candidatus Nanopelagicales bacterium | reverse complement strand
AACAGATCGAATGACCGGACCATGGGACGAGTCGGAGATTGACACCGGCGACGGAGTCGAGAGGCTGGATCTCGGTGGCCTGCTGATCGCCGCGACCCCCGGCATTGACGTGCAGGTCCAGGTCGATGAGAACACGGGGAAGATCGCTTTGGTGACCTTCTCGACCAAGGCTGGTGCGGTCCAAGTGCAGCCCTACGCGGCACCCAAGACCGGTGGCATGTGGCAGGACGTACGAGCCCAGATCTCGGCCTCGATCAGCGGTTCCGGCGGCGTCGTGGATGAGGTGACCGGGCCCTTCGGAACCGAACTCCACGCACAGGTGAAGGGCGGGGATACCGGTGCCCTGCAGCCAGCCCGGTTCGTCGGTATCGACGGCCCTCGCTGGTTCCTGCGGGCGGTATTCCTCGGCGGGGCGGCTCGACCAGGCGCCGCAGCCGAACCGCTCGAGGCAATGGTTCGCTCGGTTGTCGTGGTGCGCGGCATGCAGGCCATGCCCGTGGGTTCACCCATTCCTCTGCAGCTTCCCGATGCGGATGCCCCGTCCGACGTGCCGGCCGGAAAGTCGACGATCTCACCCTTCGCCCGCGGCCCGGAGATCACCGAGACGCGCTAGCAGGAGTCGGCCGATGGCACCCACATCGGCGGCTGGCAGGTGTCGGTCCATCAGCACCAGGTCGCAATGGGGGATCGCACTGGCCCATGTGCGTGCCACCCCTACCGGGTGCACGGGATCGTCCAGTAGGGCACCGACCACGGTGGGGACGGTAATCCGGGAAAGTTCGTCATAGGTGACCGATGGGCTCTCGGCAACGGCCTCCAACTCGCGCAGGAGGCCCTCGACTTCGCGGGATAGCCACGCGGACCGGATTTCCCGCACCACCCAGTCTGCGCCGAATCGTGCCTGTAGGTCGTCAAGGGTCCCGGGTATCCCACGAGCCCGTAGTGCTGCGGCTGTTTGGGCAAGGCCACCCGCATCGGGCAGTCCGGTCCAGGCTGGCATGACCGCAAGCAGGCCGGTGACATGAGCGAGGTCATCGGTCGACGTCAGCCACCGGGCACTTGCATGTGCCCCGAAGCTGACGCCACCGACCAGCACGCGCTCACCGCGGCAACGGGCGTCCATGACCGCAGCATCGATCAACTCGGTGGCTCGTTCGATGCTGCCTTGATGGGTATCGATGGCGTGAACGACATCGGCCACGCCGGCCATCGGTGGGAACGCTCGTTCCACGAAGGAACGGGTCGACCCTGCCCCCGCCACGATGACGGCGCAGGTGCGGGACGCGGGCATCTCGCTGGTCGGCGGGGCCCCGGGCATAGACAGACCCTCTCAGGGGCTACCCTGCCGGAGTGGTAAGCGTCTCGCTCTGGTCACGTCTGACTCGTAGCCGTGATGAAACGGAAGCGGCTGACCTACTCCGTGAGTTTCGTGAGGACCGATGCTCGGCCATGTGCGAGTGCCAGCCCGGTGACCTGGTCATGCTGGTCGGCACAGTGCGCTCGATGACCCTGCGGCCTCGCGAGCAAGCACCGGCCCTGGAGGTCGACCTCTACGACGGTTCGGGCAGCGTGACCGTGATCTGGCTTGGTCGCCGCCGAATTCCGGGGATCACCCCCGGCCGACGCATGGTGGTGTGGGGCCGATTGACCAATACGGCCGGCGTGCCGCGGATCTTCAATCCCCGCTACGAGTTGAAGCCGGCAGCAGCATGAGTGACATCCCGCAGGACGACTCTTCGCAGGACGACTCTTCGCAGGACGGTGCAACCGAAAGCCGATCAGCTAACGACGGCCAGTCCAGTGACAACGGCCAGTCCAGTGACAACGGCCAGTCAGATGCGCAAGAACCACTGATCGAGCACGAGACGGTCGCCGACGTACGTGCCGAGACCCTGCTACTTGAGCGTGCCATCGGCGGCTGGCGGGGAATGATCGATTCCGGGGTGCCGACCCTGGTCTTCGTCGTCGCCTACCTGGTGACCTCGCAGAACCTGCGGGCGTCGGTGATCTCGGCGGTTGTCGCCGGGGTTCTCATCGTCGGTTGGCGCCTTGTGCGCCGCGAACCGCTACAGCAGGTGCTGGCTGGCTTCGCGGGCGTGGCCATTTCGGCGTTCGTCGCCAATGCCACCAATCGCCCGGAGGACTACTTCCTCCCCGGCTTCCTGCAAAACCTTGGCTACGGATCAGCCTTCCTGATCTCGATCCTGGTGCGCTGGCCCCTGCTCGGAGTGGCGCTGGGCTACCTCACGGGGGACGGCACCGCCTGGCGCAAGGATGCCGCGCTGCGGCGGATATACGCGGCAGCGTCCTGGATCTGGGTCTGCCTTTTCTTCGGCCGGCTCGCAGTGCAGGTTCCGCTCTACTTGGCGGGTTCCGTTGCCGCGCTGGGCGTGGTGAAGATCGTCATGGGCATCCCGCTCTACGTTGCTGCCGCGTATTTCACGTACCGCCTGCTCAAGCCGGTGTGGGACGCCAAGAGGGGACAGGCGCGGTAGTCGCGCAGGCTACGTTCCTTCGGCTCGGCTACGGCGTTACACCTCCTCGGCTACAGGTGCCCGAGGAGGCGCTGCAGCGCAGGTTCCTGGTCGGGCGCGGCTACGAAAATGAGTTCGTCACCCGCGTCCAGTGGATCGTCCTGGGAGGGGGTGATGACCCGCGGTCCGCGCACAATGGCGACTAGGGCCGTGTCCGGCGGCCAATTCTGATCACCCACCTGCTGGCCGACCACCGGTGAATCCGAAGACAGGGTTATCTCGACAAGGTTGGCATCACCCTGCCGGAAGGTGAACAGCCGGACGAGATCGCCGACGCTCACCGCCTCCTCAACGAGTGCCGAGAGCATTCGCGGGGTGGAGACCGCGACGTCCACGCCCCATGACTCGTCAAACATCCACTCGTTCTTGGGGTGGTTGACGCGTGCGACGACCCGTGGGACCCCGTACTCCGTCTTGGCCAGCAGGGAGACAACCAGGTTGACCTTGTCGTCCCCGGTCGCCGCCACGACGACCTGGCACTGGGAGAGGTTGGCTTCCTCAAGTGCGGAGATCTCACAGGCGTCAGCGACGAGGGTCTCCGCACCCTCGACCACCCCTGGCCGAGCCATGGATGGATCGCGGTCTATCAGCAGGATTTCGTGACCGTTGCCGATCAGCTCACGGGCGATGGCGCGGCCGACCTTGCCCGCTCCGGCGATGGCTACCCTCATCGGGCCCCCTTCGGACCACTCTCGAACACCGCTTCGACGAAGTCCTGCTCATCGGCCCGGTAGAGCGCGTGGACTAGGTCGCCCTCCTGGATGACCGTGTCCTCCCGCGGAAGGACGGGCTCGCCGTAGCGGGTGACAAAGGCGATCCGAGCCCCCGATGCCGCCTCCAGCTCCGAGGACCGCCGACCGAGCCAGATCGATCCAACATGTACCTCAGCGAGCACTATTTGACCGGTGGGATCGCGGTATTCGACGTCCGAGCCGAGGGGCAGCAACCGACGCATGAACTGCTCAGTCGTCCAGGCGACGGTTGCGACCGTTGGGATCCCGAGGCGCTCGTAGATGGCTGCGCGACGTGGGTCGTAGATCCGCGCCACCACCCGATCGACGCCGTACGTCTCCCGAGCGACCCGAGCGGCAAGAATGTTGCTGTTGTCTCCGCTGCTGACCGCGGCAAAGGCATGCGCCCGCTCGATCCCGGCCGACTCCAGGGTTTCCCGGTCGAAGCCGACCCCGGTGACTACCGCTCCTGCGAACTCAGGCGGAAGCCTGCGGAAGGCCCCCGCATCCTGGTCCACGATGGCAACTGAGTGCCCGAGTTGATCAAGGCGCTGAGCGAGCAGGGAGCCCACCCGACCGCAGCCGAGGATGACGATGTGCACGGTGTCACCGTACAGGTGCTGATCGAAAGGAGGCGGGCGTAGCATTGCGCGACGTGCCTGTCTCCGATGGCTTGAAGAGGCTGCTTCTTGGCCGGGCCTTGCGCTCTGATCGCCTGAGCGAGACCCTGCTGCCCAAGCGCATCGCGCTCCCGGTATTCGCCAGCGATGCCCTGTCTTCAAACGCGTATGCCACCCAGGAAATTCTCCTGGTCCTGTCTCTTGGCGGACTCTCGCTGTACGCCTTCGGCCCCTGGGTCGCGGTGGCTGTTGTCTTCATCTACTTCACCGTCGTGGCCTCGTATCGGCAGAACGTCCACGCGTACCCCAGCGGTGGCGGCGACTACGAGGTGGTCTCGACCAATCTGGGGCCCAGGTGGGGTGTCTTCGTCGCCAGCGCCCTGCTGATCGACTACGTCCTGACGGTGGCGGTCTCGATTTCGTCCGCGGTCGCGAACCTGGCCTCGGTCGTCCCGGTCGTTGGTCTGCACAACACCTGGTGGGCGGTCGGCTTCATCCTCATCATCACCATGCTGAATCTGCGAGGCATCCGCGAGTCAGGTGCCCTGTTCGCCGTCCCCGTCTACTTCTTCATGATGTCGATCTTCGCCATGATCATCGTTGCTGCGATCCGAATGGGATCAGGTGCGACGTTGGAGGCTGAGTCCGCCAACTGGGAAATCGTCCCCGAGTCCTCCTTCGCCGGCCTGGCCCTGCTCTTCATCGTGGCCCGCGCCTTCTCGTCCGGAACGACGGCGCTGACCGGCATTGAGGCGGTCTCCAACGGCGTCCCTGCTTTCCGGGTGCCGAAGTCGAAGAATGCCGCGACGGTGCTGCTCATGCTCGGCGGGGTCTCGATGGCCATGTTCACGGGCATCACCTGGCTCGCGCTGGCAACAGGGGTCCGTGTCACCGAGTTCGACGACGACCTGATCGGGCTGCCGGAAGGACAGGCGCAGAAGACGGTCATCGTTCAGGTGGCGAACGCGGTGTTCGACAACGCCTACCTGCCCGTCATCACCATCACCTTCGCAACGGTGCTCATCCTGGCACTCGCGGCCAACACGGCCTTCAACGGCTTCCCGGTATTGGGGTCCATCCTCGCGAAGGACGGCTACCTGCCCAAGCAGCTCCATACCCGTGGCGACCGACTCGCCTTCAGTAACGGAATCCTCACCCTGTCCGGCCTGGCGATCATCCTCGTGATCATTTATCAGGCGGACGTGACGGCCTTGATCCAGTTGTACATCATCGGTGTCTTCGTGTCGTTCACCCTTAGCCAACTCGGCATGGTTCGGCACTGGAATCGCAACCTTCGACGGGTGACCGACCCGGCCGTGCGGCGATCGATGATGCGATCGCGCATGATCAACGCAGTTGGCCTCGTCATGACCGGGTCGGTTCTGGTAATCGTCCTCGTCACCAAGTTCACCAAGGGTGCCTGGCTGGTAGTCGTGGCGATGCCGCTGATCTTCTTGCTGATGCGCGCCATCAACAGGCATTACGACCGAGTCAGCGTCGAATTGGCGACGACCGAGCGCGACCGAATGATCCTTCCCGCCCGCGTCCACACCCTGGTCCTCGTGTCGAAGATCCACAAACCGACCCTCCGGGCTCTTGCGTATGCACGGGCCACCAGGCCTACCGTCCTCGAGGCGATCAACGTGAACTTCGATGCGGACGAGACTGAGCGGCTTGAGCGGGAGTGGGAGCGACGCAAGATCCCGGTCACCCTCAAGATCCTGGACAGCCCATACCGGGAGATCACCCGGCCGGTGGTCAACTACGTGCGGACGTTGCGCACGGAGAATCCCAATGACCTCGTAACGGTGTACATCCCCGAGTACGTCGTGGGTCATTGGTGGGAGCAGTTGCTCCACAACCAGTCGGCGCTGCGATTGAAGAGCCGACTGCTCTTCACCCCGGGAGTCACCGTCACCAGTGTGCCCTGGCAACTCCAGTCCAGTGAATCCGTTATAGATAGGGACGTGTGACATCGCAGAGTCGATGAACCAGACCAGTGGCTTGAAAGTCGGCGATGAGTTGGTCGTCGAGATTGGACCCCTTGCGCATGGCGGGCACTTCATCGCCCACGCCCATGGGCGAACACTTTTCGTCCGCCATGCCATCACCGGTGAGCGAGTCCGCGTGCGGGTGACAGCGATCAACTCCAAGATCGTTCGGGCCGATGCAATCGAGGTGCTGGATGCCAACTCCGATCGAGTTCCAGCACCCTGCCGATTCTTCGGGCCATCGGCCTGCGGAGGATGCGACTTCCAGCACATGTCCATCGACTATCAGCGCAGGGCCAAGTCGATGGTCATCGCGGACTCGATGAAGAGATACGCGGGCCTCCCCGACGTAGTGATCCCGGTCGAAGACCTCGGGGGAGTCGAGGGCGGGCTCGGTTGGCGAACTCGCATCCGATGGAGTGTTGATCCTTCCGGCCGGGTCGGCCTGCTGGCGAATAGGACCCATACGGTCGTCCCGATTGACGAGTGCCTCATCGCCACGCCGGGAATCACTGCCAGTCGAAGCGCGGGGGGCTCCTTCTCGGGGGCCAGCCAGGTTCGATCCATTGAGGGCTCGGACGGCAAGGTCACCACGATCGTGGACGAGGAGTTGGTGTCCGGACCCAAGCGATCAACCCAGGTGGTGCGCGATCGCACCTGGCGGGTGGACGCGGACACGTTCTGGCAGGTCCACCCGCGGGCGGCCGAGGTGCTGGTCGGTGCCGTCCTAGATCTGGGCGCACCCGTGCCCGGCCAGGTGTGGTGGGACCTCTACTCAGGCGCCGGGCTGTTCAGTGCGTTCCTAGGCGAGGCCGTAGGCGTAACCGGGCGGGTGGAGGCGGTTGAGTCGGCTGCCTCGGCAGTGCGCGATGCTCGACGAGCCCTGCATGACCTTCCACAGGTTCACCTGCATGAGTCGTCAGTAGAGGCCTGGATGCGTGCCCAGCCCGAGGATGCCCGTCCGGATGGTGTGCTGCTGGATCCGCCACGTGCTGGCGCCGGTCGTGACCTGGTCGGCCGCATTGCCGCCATGCGCCCCGGGGTCATCGTCTACGTCGCGTGCGACCCGGTGGCCCTGGCCCGGGATTGCGGGACGCTGGGCGAACTTGGCTACCGACTCGATGGACTGCGGGCCTTCGACACCTTCCCGATGACCCACCACATGGAGACGGTCGCGATCCTTCGCCCGCATAAGATATCTTGACGTCAAGATATCTTCGGAAGGATTCCCGTGGCCAGTCTCGACAGCTTCCAATCCCGCAGCACCCTGGACGTTCAGGGCACCTCATACGAAATCTTCCGGCTGGCGGCAGTCCCCGGGGCTGATCGGCTGCCCTTCACCCATCGCATCCTGCTCGAGAACCTGCTGCGGACAGAGGACGGCCTGCAGGTCACGCGGGGAACCATCGAGGCGGTGGCCGGATGGGATCCGGTGGCCGAGCCGTCACAGGAAATCCAATTCACGCCGGCGCGCGTGGTGATGCAGGACTTCACAGGCGTGCCAGTCGTCGTCGACCTGGCAACCCTGCGCGAGGCAGTGGCCGACCTAGGCGGCGATCCGTCCCGAATCGAGCCCTTGGCCCCCGCCGAACTGGTCATCGACCACTCAGTAATCGTGGACTTCTTCGGCCGTCCGGACTCCGAGGAGCGCAACGTCGACCTCGAGTACCAGCGCAACCGCGAGCGTTACCAGTTCCTTCGCTGGGGCCAGAGTGCGTTTGAGGAGTTCAAGGTTGTCCCGCCGGGCACCGGCATCGTCCATCAGGTAAACATCGAGAACCTCGCACGAGTTGTCATGGCCCGCAACGGTCAGGCCTACCCCGACACGGTCGTGGGCACCGATTCGCACACCACGATGGTCAACGGCCTCGGAGTCCTGGGCTGGGGCGTAGGCGGGATCGAAGCCGAGGCGGCGATGCTCGGCCAGCCCGTCTCCATGCTCATTCCGCGAGTGGTCGGCTTCAAGCTCACCGGTGAGTTGCCCCAGGGAGCGACCGCGACGGACCTCGTGTTGACGATCACCCAGATGCTGCGGGCCCATGGGGTGGTCAGCACATTCGTCGAGTTCTACGGCGATGGCGTCGGCGCCGTGCCGCTGGCGAATCGGGCAACGATCGGCAACATGAGCCCGGAGTACGGCAGCACGGTTGCGATCTTCCCCATCGACGCAGCGACCATCGACTACCTACGACTGACCGGCCGCAGCAGCGAGCAGATCGCCTTGGTCGAGGCCTACGCCAAGGAGCAGGGCCTCTGGCACGACCCGTCGCACGAAGCCGTGTACTCCGAGTACCTTGGGCTCGACCTCTCCACCGTCGTACCGTCCATTGCCGGCCCGAAACGGCCGCAGGATCGCGTGCTGCTCTCGCAGTCCCAGGAGTCTTTCCGGGAATCCCTCAAGGGCTACACGCAAGATGCCGCGCGGACGGTAGCGACCACCATCGATGGCGAGGCCGTTGACTTGGCCCACGGTTCGGTCGTGATCGCAGCCATTACGTCGTGTACCAACACGTCCAACCCATCGGTGATGCTTGGGGCTGGACTGCTGGCCAAGAGAGCCGTGGAACGTGGCCTGACGCGCAAGCCCTGGGTGAAGACCTCGCTGGCGCCCGGCTCCAAGGTGGTCACCGACTACTACGCCAAGGCCGGCCTGATTCCCTACCTGGAGAAACTCGGCTTTGATGTGGTCGGGTACGGATGCACCACGTGCATCGGAAACTCCGGCCCGGTGCTGCCTGAGGTCAGTACGGCAGTGAACAAGGCTGACCTTGCGGTCACGGCCGTGCTAAGCGGCAACCGCAACTTCGAGGGGCGCATCAACCCTGACGTCAAGATGAACTACCTGGCATCCCCGCCTCTGGTGGTGGCGTATGCGATCGCCGGGACGATGGACATCGACTTCGCCAAGGACCCCCTCGGCATCGACCCCGCAGGCGTGCCGGTGTTCCTTGCCGACATCTGGCCATCGGCCACGGAGGTGCAGGCCGTCGTCGATTCGTCCATCGATGCCGACATGTTCGCCTCTCGGTATGCGGACGTTTTCGCCGGCGACGAGCGCTGGCAGTCGCTGCCCACGCCCAGCGGGGAAGTGTTCTCCTGGGACCCGGAGAGCACCTACGTGCGCAAGCCCCCGTATTTCGACGGGATGGAGCGAACCCCGAGTCCAGTGCAGGACATCACCGGTGCGCGCGTCCTGCTGAAGTTGGGCGACTCGGTGACCACCGACCACATTTCCCCTGCCGGGTCGATCAAGCCGGATAGCCCTGCCGGTGCCTACCTGCTGGAGCATGGCGTTGAGCGAGCGGACTTCAACTCCTACGGCTCCCGACGTGGGAATCATGAGGTGATGATTCGCGGCACCTTCGCGAATATCCGACTGCGTAACCTGATGCTGCATGGGGTCGAGGGC
>JAULZL010000409.1:0-4479 GCA_032117355.1 Candidatus Nanopelagicales bacterium | reverse complement strand
CCACCTGAGAAGGGGGGTTGGGCATCTCAGACACGTGCTGGTACGCGATTGCCACTGCTGACTCGCCGGTGAAGGGTGGTCTGCCGGTGAGCAGTTCGTACAGCAGGACACCGGTGGAGTAGAGGTCACTGCGCGCGTCGACGACCTCGCCCCGAGCCTGTTCGGGGGAGAGATACTGAGCAGTTCCCATGACGGCGGAGGCGGCGGTCATCGACGTCGCGGCCTCGTTCACGGCACGAGCGATTCCAAAGTCCATCACCTTCACGTCACCGGTCCGGGTGAGCATCACGTTCGCCGGCTTGATATCCCGATGGACGATCCCGTGACGGTGCGCGTAATCGAGGGCTGAGAGCACGCCCGCTGTGATCTCCAAGGCGCGCTCAGGGAGCAACTTCCGTCCACTGCCCAGCAACTGGCGCAGTGTCATCCCGTCGACGTACTCCATCACGATGTAGGGCACGATGACGGGCCGATCTCCGTCACCCTCGAGGATGTCCTCACCCGTGTCATAAACAGCCACGATGTTGGGGTGATTCAGGGAAGCCGCTGACTGGGCCTCGCGGCGGAATCGCGCCTGGAAGTTTGGGTCCTTGGCAAGGTCAGGACGCAGGATCTTCACGGCTACTCGACGACCGAGACGGAGGTCCCGGCCCTCGTGAACCTCGGCCATCCCGCCACGGCCGATGACCTGGCCGATCTCGTAGCGGTCACCCAGCCTGCGGGCTGCCTCGGATGTCACGAATCCTCCAGGAGATACTTCGTCAAGCTGTGAGGGGCCATCATCGCAGTTTCATGGGCGGGTCTCACCGAAGGACCGCCGTCATCGCAGAATCGCCTTGATCACCGCGCGGGCTATCGGCGCAGCCAGGCCATTACCGCTGACTTCCTCGACGCCTGATTCCTCGATCGACACAGCGACTGCCACCTGGGGGGCTTGAGCCGGGGCGAAGGCCACGAACCAGGCTACGGATGGTCGGTCGTTTCCGGTCTGGGCGGTGCCTGTCTTGCCCGCCACCCGAAGCCCGCTGATCTGCCCATTTGATCCGGTACCCGAATCAACAACCTGGACCATCATGTCCGTCAGAGACATGGAGTCGCGTGTCGTCATGGCCTCAGCGAATACTTCTGGCTCCGTCGTTTTGAGGATCGCCAGATCCGGTCCACGCACCTCCTGCACGAGGTAGGGCTTCATGGTCACCCCGTTGTTGCCGATCGCTGCAGCGACCATTGCCATCTGCAGGGCGGTCGAGCGAACGTCGAACTGCCCGATTGCACTTAAGGCGGTTTGAGCTTCGTCTGGAGCGTCGGGGAATACCGAGGTTGCCGCTCGAAGCGGCAACTCAAAGGCGGAGTCGAAGCCGAAGGCCCGCGCTTGGGTACGCAGGGCATCAGCGCCTAATTGATCCCCCAGCCAGGCGAACGCCGTGTTGCATGAAATGGCGAGAGCCTGAGCGAGAGTGACCTCGTTCTTCGGCCCGCATGGCTGCCGATTCCAGTTGCGGATCTCCTTTGTTGATCCGGGCAGTTCATAGGTCTCAGGTCCTGGGATCACGGAGTCAGCCGTGAACCGTCCTGATGCAAGGGCCGCCGCGGCAGTGACCAACTTGAAGGTGGATCCCGGTGGATTCAAGGCGACGATGGGACGGTTCAGGAGCGGCTTGCTTGGGTCCGCCTTCAAATCGCCGTAGTACGCGCGAATGGCAGCTGTGTCATGACTGCTCAGCAGGTTCGGGTCGAACGATGGTGACTGCACCGACACCAGGATTCGGCCGGTTGCCGGCTCGATGGCCACGACTGATCCGACCTTGCCACGTAGGCCATCAAAGGCGGCTTCCTGGCCTCGTCTGTTGATTGTGGTCGTGACGGCGCCGCCGCGAGGTTGGCGCCCGGCGAACAGTTGCTCGGCACGATCAACGAAGAACAGGTCCGACTTGCCCGTCAGGACCCGATTCTCCTGGCGCTCGACGCCCGTTGCGCCGTACACGATGGAGTAGAAACCAGTGACGGGCGCATACAGCGGGCCGTCCGAGTACGTCCGCAGGTAGCGAAGCGCATTGCCGGTCTCGACGCTCCTGGCGACCGGGTCTGCACCGACCAAGATCGGTCCGCGTTCACGGTCATATTCCTCGAGCAGCACTCGCTGATTACCTGGACGATCGCGATAGTCATTTGCCAGAAGGACTTGAATCACCGTGACGTTCACCAGCAGCGCGCCGAGCAGGAGCAGAAGTGCTGCCCCGATCCGCCTGATCGGAGTCGCCATCATCGCCGCACCACCTGGGTCAACGCGTCCTCGGGTGCGGGGCCTTGGATGTCAGGCCGACGCGCCCGATCGGAGATTCGGATGAGGAGCGCAACGAGGATCCAGTTCGCGATCAGTGAGGAGCCGCCGTAGGACAGGAATGGCGTGGTCAACCCCGTCAACGGGATCAGTCGAGTCACCCCTCCGATGATGACAAAGACCTGAAGGGCGAGGGTGATTGACAAGCCCGCGGCAAGTAGTTGGCCGAAACCATCGCGCACTGAAACAGCCGTGCGGAGCCCGCGCTCAACGATGATTGCGTAGAGCATGAGGAGGGCAAAGAGCCCGACAAGGCCGAGTTCCTCCCCCAGGGCAGCCACGATGAAATCAGTGTTTGCAAATGGGACGAAGCTGGGGAAGCCCTGACCTAGTCCAGCGCCAAGCATGCCGCCATTAGCGAGGCCGTAGAGGGATTGAACGATTTGGTAGCCGGAATCATCGGCGTACGCCCATGGGTCGAGCCAAACAGTGACGCGGGACCGCACGTGGCCGAACATGGAGTACGCACCCAGCGCGCCCATGGCAAACAGCAGGGTTCCCAGGACCAACCATGACCTTCGCTGGGTGGCGATGTACAACATGGTGACGAAGAGACCGAAGAACAGCAGTGACGTCCCGAGGTCTCGTTGGAAGATCAACACGCCGAGGGAGACCAACCAAGCGACGACGATCGGCCCCAGGTCTCGGAGCCTGGGAAATCCCAGGCCGAGAAACTTCGTTCGTACGAGTGCCAGTGAATCGCGCTTCACGACCAGGTAGCCGGCAAAGAAAACCGTAAGCAGAATCTTCGCCAATTCGGCGGGCTGGAAGGACAGTCCGCCAAGCCGAACCCAGAGGGTTGCGCCATTCACCGTGGTGCCGATGATGGGCGCGAGGGGAAGGATGAGCAGTACGAGACCCGCTAGTCCGGCGGTGTAGGTGTAACGCTGCAGCTTCCGATGGTCGCGCAGCAGGACTACGACGGCGATGAACAACACGACCGCGATGGCGAACCAGGTGAGTTGGGCGTAGACGTCCGGGGTTGGCTCAGGAGCATTGTTTCGCTCGGCGCGCTGGGCTGCTGCAACGTCGATCCGGTAGATCATCACCAATCCGAGGATGGTGAGCAAGGTTGTGACCGGGAGCAGGATCGGGTCCGCATAGCGCGCGCGCAGTCGAACGGTGACGTGCATCGCTATGGCGAGCACACCCACGACGGCCACGGTGATCCATAGCCGAGCGGGCATGCCCTCGCCACTGGCCCATCCGACCTGGAGGGTGCCGAAGACACCGATGGCCCAAGCGCCGATGATCAGCAGTAATTCAAGGGACCGTCGACTCGGTTGGGCGTTCTCCTTCATCTAGTGACTGGCCCGCTCACTGAAGGGATCCGGGGCAGCCGACCGGGGCCGGAAACACCTGGCACTCCACGGCTGACGTCCGAAGCTCGGAAACGATGCGCTCGGCGTCTTCCTTGCTGGCCGCAGGAATCCCCTTGCTTACCAACTCCTGGGAGAACAGGGGGAGCGAGCCGATCGTCAGGCCCGAATCACTTTGGACGGTGGAAAGGTCAGCCCCGAGGAAGGTTCCTGGGATCCCGTTGTAGATCGCGACCGTCCCCGTCCCTGGATTGCCATTGATGCTCACGTACCAGCGTTGCCCCAACCATGAGCGTGCGGTGACCACACCTACGACAGTCACGGCCAGCACGGCGAGGATCACGCTCATGGCGATGAGCCATCCGCGGCGCCGTCCGCGCTGCTTGCGCGCGGCTGCAAGGCCACGGACGCGTTCATGCTGGGCGGCAGGAGTGATTACCTCTGCGTCCACCAAGGGCTGCTCCGCCGTAGGCGGCCCGTCGTGGACTGATGAGGGTGCGTCAGGACGGTTCGGATCCGGCTGGGCGTCCTGCGGGAAGCGAACATTGGGCAGACGGACCCGTACTCGAGGCTCCCCGGCGGCGCCAACCACCACCGGGAGGGCGCTCACCGCCCCGCTGCCCGCGTTGGCACCTTTGGCATCGACGACGTCGGCAACGACGACAGTCACGTTGTCAGGGGCCCCACGCTCCAGGGCCAGGTCGACCAATCCACTGACGCAACCAGGCAAGTCCCGTGAACTCAGGCAATTGGTCATATCCGCGATGGACATCACCCCGGATAGGCCGTCCGAACACAACAGGAGACGATCGCCCTCAC
>JAULZL010000408.1:0-2534 GCA_032117355.1 Candidatus Nanopelagicales bacterium | reverse complement strand
GGGGCCAATGGAATCCGCCTCGGCCGCATGCAACCGCGCAAGGGCATTGAGCAAATCATTTTCCGGGGTGGACATGATCCACCGCAGGTGTTCCTTGGCTCCCATTTGCGTCCAGTACCCGGCCTCAATGGATGTGAGTTTCTTGGTGGGATTGGCATACTCACTCGCGCGCTCCAGGGATGCTTGCACATCCTCGGTCACCTCTGCGCCGCTTTCCAGCCAGAAGTCAAAGTTGTCATGCACCACAACATCGAACTTGACCGAAGGATTAATGAACTCTTGGGCTGAGGGTGATTCCGTGGTGACACGATCAATGCCGACCGGTTCACCGTGGGGTGATTGGAGGGCTCGTTGCAGGGCATTCGCTAGATCACGGGAGGCATCACCACTGCCGGAGTTGATTTGCAGGCCCAGCAGAATGTCACCATTGGCTGCGGAGATAATGGTCAGCGCAGCCTGCGCAATGACAAGCTGGGCGGCGCGACCATGTACGATTCCTGGGAGTTCTAACAAGTGCCCGGCAGGGATCTGCCCTTCGGCGCGGCTTCGCCTGGTGATCTGGCCCCAGGGCTACCGGGCCGTGACCCGGTCGAGCTCGATCGCGACCGGGTGATCGGCGCCCTTGACCACCACGTAGACCATCGGGGGGCCACCGAAGAAGGTCGACGACTCGCCCTCGCCGACGAAGATCGCCGGGGTGGTCGAGCCGTCCGGGTTGTGGATCGCGACCTCCTGGCCCTTGTCGAACCCCTCGAAGGGAGGCGGCTCGCTCGCCTCGGGGTCCGACCCGCCCTTTTCCCGGAACTCCTTCTTCCCCAGTCGTGCCTTCCGATGCTTGGTCATGGCCGGAGCCTACGCCCTCCGCAGGTCCCAGCGGAGGCGAAGGTGTATTCCAGCCCGAGTTGCGGCGCCTGCCGATAACTGATAATTCTTCGCATGCCAGGGGGCGGAAAACAAGCGTTTTCCGGTCCCCTCCTCAAGCACCATCGCCCCGAAAGGACTCCCAAACGTATGAGGCTTTCCCCCCTTGCCCAAATTGCCGCCACGCTTCTGGCCGCCACCGCCCTCGCCCTGATCGGGGCCAGTGCAGCCAACGCCGGCCAGGCGCAGACCGTCACGGTCACCAACCTGAATGACTCGGGTGACGGCTCGCTCCGGCAGGCTCTCGCCGACGTGGACGCAGGGGGAACGGTCAACTTCGACCCGAGCCTGAAAGGGACGATCGATCTCCAGACCGCGCTCGAAGTCGATAAGAACCTCACCCTGACCGGTCCCGGCGCCGACAAGGTGACGATCGACGCCAACAACCGGGACAACATCCTGGTAATCGGGTCCAACACGCCCGGCAACTACGTGGTCGAGGTCGAGGGACTCACCTTCTTCCGCGGTGCGGCCCGCAACCCCGATGCCGTATCGCCGACCACCTGGCGCGGAGGAGGCGGAATCGCCTTTGCGAGCGGCAACTCGCTGACCGTCCGGGACTCCGTCTTCCGCCAGAACCTCTCCTCGGGTCAGGAGAGCGGCAACCTGGGTGGCGGTGGCGGTGGCATCGCGGTCGAGGGCTGCACTGGTTCGAACGACGGCGCGACCCTGACCATCGAGTCCACGCTCTTCGTCCGCAATGGTGCCAATCCGGAGGCCGGCGCAGTCGCGATGCGCTCGAAGCGTGCCCTGACAATCACCGACACCGAGTTCCGAAACAACGTCGGTGAAGGCCAAGACGGCGGCGGAGCAGTGCTGGTCGAACCGCGCTACACCAACGCAGACCCGGCCTGCGTCGAGTACGCGTCCTTCGACCTGCCCTCGACCGCAGCGGTAACGATCACCGATTCGCTCTTCGAGGGCAACGGCGGTCAGGCCGACGACGAGGGGCCGGCCATCTCGCTCCAGCCCGGGGCTGGGCCGAAGACGATCGATGGAACCGAGTTCCGAACCAACGGGGGAGACGGTAAGTCGGGCGCGATCTACGACGACTCGGCCTCACCGATGTTCGTCGAGGACTCCCTGTTCCGTTCGAACTACATCGAAGAGAGCGGCGGAGCCATCTTCTCCGATGCCAACTACGGGGGGCCCGCGTTCACAGACATGCTCCTTCTCGATATCGACAACTCGGCCTTCATCGGCAACTCGGCCGAAAACTACGGTGGAGCCATCTACTACGACGTCGACCGCTTCGGCGATCCAGTATTTCCGGGGCCAGAGTTAGGGCTACGGATCACGAACTCGGAGTTCATCGGCAACTCGTCGCACTCTGAGGGAGGGGCGATCTTTCATTCCTCAGGCGGTTCCGCAGGCACCAGGCCCCTCCTTCACGTGTCCGACTCGCTGTTCGAAGAGAACTCCGCCTACGGCTCAGGCGGTGGATCGGTAATCGACTGGGATGCTTCGAACGGCAACGAGTCGTTCGGCCAGATCGAGATCCTCGACACCGTGGTGAACTCGAACACGGGCGGTGAGGGCGGAACCCCGATAAACCTGGACGGCTCCGCCGCCAACACCGTGATCAACAACGTCTCGGTGACCAACAACGTGGC
>JAULZL010000407.1:0-2858 GCA_032117355.1 Candidatus Nanopelagicales bacterium | reverse complement strand
TTCCGTGGCAGGAATTATGGCAGGCCGGATTCGGCGTCTGGTATGCGGCCGATCTGCCCGAGCCGCCGGCGGAATTCGACGCCGTGTTGGCCCTGCAGACCTTCGGTTACGACACCCGCGATCTGCCGGCCGCGGTGCGTGCCTTCAGCCGACGCTTCCGTGGCGAAGAACACGCGGTGCTGGATGCCACCGATCGACGCATCCTCTATGACTTAATCACGCCCTGACGCGCACCAGTTCACGTCCCGGCCGACAGCTCCACATCGTGCAGGCGGATCTGACCCCTGCCGTGGCGCTTGGCCTCGTAGCAGGCCGTGTCGGCACGTCGAAGCAGTTCGTTGACCGACAGGCCCTCGGATGGCTCGAGCACGACCGCGCCGAGGCTGACCCCGGCACTCAGCTGACCGCCCTCGTGGGGGATCGAGCAGGCCTTGACGGCCCGGACCAGGACGTCGGCAATCTGCATCCCCCGCTCGGACGGGCAGTCCACGAGCACCACCGCGAACTCATCGCCTCCAATGCGGGCCACGGAGTCCTGCAGTCGGACGCTCTCCCGCAGGGAGTCGGCAATCTGCACGAGGAGCGCATCTCCCGCCTCGTGGCCGCCGGTGTCGTTGACCGCCTTGAAGCCGTCGAGGTCGAGGAACAGCAGCATGTGGCGACGGGCCGCTCCGACGGCGGCCAGCTGGAGTGACTCCAGCTGGCGCAGGAGCGCGCGACGGTTCAGTAGTCCGGTCAGGGCGTCGTGGCTGGCCTCGTACGACGAGCTCTCGGCCTCCCGGCGCGCCTGCTGCTCGAGGCCGGTGAGCAGCAGCACGAACGCCTCGAGCAGGAAGACGAGAAGCAGGCCCGCCAGCAGGAAGCTGACGGTTATTCTGGGCGCGATCCTTTCGGCTGCCACTCCCGTGGGGAGGACCTTGAGCTCCCACGCCCGGCCGTAGGCGTCGAACGGCGTGCTCAGAATCCGCACGGCATCGGACGCGAGGTCCACCGTCGGAGAAGTCCGAGAAGGCAGGTCCGCGATGACCACGGGCTCGCCCGCGGTCGTCACGTCGATCAGGCGGATGCGGTAGTCGTCCCAGGTCTCGCCCTCGAAGGTGTTCGCCAGCAGGTTCTCGAGCTTGTAGACCCCCACCGAGAATCCGGCGAGCGCCTCGGCTCGCGCCACAGGATTGCCCGGGTCGATGCCGCCGGCGTACACCGGGATCAGGGCCAGCATGCCCTTTTGCGAACCGGAGTCCTGCACGAGGTCGATCGGTGCGGTGGCGCTGGGCAGCCCGGTGTCCCGCGCCCGCGTAATCGCACCGACCCGCGCGGGGTTGGACGCGATGTCGAAGCCCAGCGCGGCTCGGTTCGACTCGATCGGCTCAATGTACTCCACCACGACGTGCTGGGGTCGCGGCGTGGCGGACTGCAGATTCCCTTCGGCGTCGCGCTCTGTGACCGTGAAGTCCTCGAAGCCGGGCTGCAGCCGCTGCGTGCGGATGAAGGAGTCCAACTCCTCACCGGCCACCGCGCGGTTCCAGGACAGGGCCTGCAGGTCCGGGAACCGCGCCAGGGCGTTGCGGGTGTAGGACGAGAACTCCGCGGCGGTGAGCCGCTCACTGGCCACGACCAGGCTATTGACCCCCAGTAGTGCCTCCGTGTGCCGGTCGAGGTTGCGCCGCAGGTCTGCGGTCGCCTCCCTCGCGACGCGCTCGAGCTGCAGCCGGGCCCGCTCCTCCTCGAAACCGGCGTTCTGAAGAACGGCGAGCACGAAGGCGGCCACGATGAGGACCGTGGGAACCGCGATCTTCCACCGGCGCCTGAACCAGTCGTCCGCGAGTTCGGGCAGGAACATCAGGGTGAGCGGCGCGAAGACGATCACGCCGATGGAGTCCCCGACCCACCAGGTGATCCAGGTGATGGGGATCTGGTCGCCGCTGATGATCCCAGTTGCCAGCTGGCTGGTCACCCCAATGGTGGGGTTGACCAGGCAGGCGACTGGTCCGGCGAGCACGAGGAACCGCAGGATCTGCCGAGGGGAGACGAGGTCCGACCAGTCGTCGAGGAACCGGAGCACGAGACCTCGGCCCGCGAGGGCCTGCAGGGCAGCGCCGAAGGCGACGGCTGAGGCCTGCAGCACGAGCGCTGTCGTCGGCACGTCGATGGTCGACAGGGTGGGCGCGTTCGCGACGAAGGAGCCGACGATCACCCCGGGAAGCACCCGCCAGCCATGGATGAGTGTGAAAGCGAGGGCGACACCCGCAGCCGGCCAGACGGGTGCCGCGAGCCCTGACAGCTGCCCAAGGAGGAGCGTCGCGGCGCCAAGGGCGGCATAGAGCACCGCCACGAGGGCGTTAATCCGGATCAGTGTTGAATCTCATTCATGCATGGCTCCTTAGAATGTTTAACTCCCAATAGGCCGAGTCATTGCTGTATAAATCCATTAGAAAAGAGTTCGGGAAATATTTCAATCCGAAAAAATCTTAGAAAAAAAGTCTGTTTTCCACAACGCCCCAAATTCGGGCGTAGTTTTTAAGGTGTTTAATGGCCAATCCACCCCGAGTAAAACGTATCCGGGCAGAACCGCTCCGTTAAAAATGCGCCAAAGCCGACAATTCCCAGGCGCGGGTTAACCGACGTTCGCGGCCATCCGCGCCGAAAACCTGCCCGTTGGTGAGTGGAAGCGCTGCATCGGGGGCGATTGCGCCGGTATATTTGTGCCAGCGCCGTTTCGGCCCGCGGCCGGATAACGGGTTGCGGGCATGCCGCGGCGGCCCTTCACGCCCCAGCCTGCTAAAATAGGCCATGACCGACATTCTGACACGCGCCAGCACGCAACTGCTCACCCCCTACAACCTCGATCTGGACGGCAT
>JAULZL010000406.1:8549-9112 GCA_032117355.1 Candidatus Nanopelagicales bacterium | reverse complement strand
CAGCAGCCACTGCCGCAACAGCGCCGAGATGATGATGCTTCATGCGTCCCCCAAATGGCTGGCGTCCGTCGCCGGAACAAGGCACGACGCAGGCCCGAGTACTCATATCGACAAGCAATGGATTCTACGAACCCTAGGCCACGTTGCTTTGAGCTGTGACGCCTACGAGGTTTCTCCAAGAGCATCAGTCCAGTTGACGCCTCGCTGGCATTCTTGGACATTCCGCAGCCCCAATAACGCTCTCACGACTTGGGCACGGACACTCAGGAGACCGTATGGACGTCCGGATGCTGCGGGCGCTACAAAGCGTCGGCAGGTCCAGCACACCGGCTTTGGCACATCCCGTGGAACTGCCGGAGGCAAGGGTCCGGGCTCCCCCGACCGGCTTGTCGGAACCGTCGGATTGGATCGACATGACCATGGCGTCTGTAGTGAACATCCTCAAAAGCGATATCGGTTCAAGCGACCTCGACAAGACCGAGGCATACGGCGTACGTCCGATCCGGGCCTTCTCGTCCAGCCACCCCTCGAGTCGCTCGGCAGGTTGTCAACCCCCGCCGACA
>JAULZL010000406.1:7659-8539 GCA_032117355.1 Candidatus Nanopelagicales bacterium | reverse complement strand
GGCGCCCTGACCAACATGGCCAGGGCGCCCCACTGCTCGTCAGCGTTTCGGCGAGCACTCGCAAGAACTAGTTGAGACTGTCGTTGAGACTGTCGATCGCCGCTACGCCCGCGGTCACCGTGAAGTCCACTGACATCTTCGTGTCAAGGCTCTCGCACTGGGCACCCTCGGCGTAAAGACTGACAGAAGTGCCGACCGTGGCTGTATTTTCGGCAGAAGCTCCATAAATGCCGCCATAGATGCCGCAGGTGTTGTCGTTGATGACAGACGAGTCCTTCGACATCTTGTAGGAGCCGTCCGGGAGGCCGGTCTGCGAATTTGCGTCCGGATTGACGAGGAGGACACCGAGGTCAATGTTCGCCACTGCATCGCTTGCCCTGTTGAACACAGAGTTGACAAGAATGCTGCAGCCGCCGAACAGAACGAGTACCACGCCCGCGATGATGGCAACGATGATGACGGCCTTGTTCTTCTTCTTCGGCGGGACCGGCTGGGTTGGATCGACAACGCTCATGGACACTCCAAGCTCATTCGTGCACTCAGGTCGACCGCTCGTGCGCTCGATGGACGAACCATCTCCACCTGCCAGCGCGACTGCAAGCACTCCGGGCCAGCGCATGGGGCGCCAATAGAAAAGAAGGGGGTTAGCCCCCTTCATCCACAGGCAACGCCATGCAGTCGGCATCGTTCCCTATGGTCCCGCAGCACGAGATCACCCAGCGTGAGAGCTGTGATATCGACAATCGCCGACGACTACATGGGCCAACAAGGCTGAGTCCTCAGCCATTGCACAATGGGCCGCGTCCACAGGGGATCACCTCGACGTTTCGATAGCCGGGGATCTACCGGTTGTTGAATCGGCATCACCAGACTGATCCGA
>JAULZL010000406.1:0-7581 GCA_032117355.1 Candidatus Nanopelagicales bacterium | reverse complement strand
TGCACGAGGCGAGCACCGGAGCGGCCTCGGGGGTGATTTGCCTCCAGGGCAGCACCTTTGGCCCTGCGAGTCGATGTGGGAAGATCTTCGTGTGCAGGCACCTAGTCAAGCGAAGAGGTCCACGAGTCGCCTCGCTGCGATCACTGCAGTCCTTATCTCGGCGCTGTCGCTGCCGGCGATACCTGCGCACGCCTGTACCTTCGGAACGGCCGGGTGCAGTGCTGGCGGAACGTTCAGCTACGACAAATACCTGCTCGACAAGGGAATGCAGGGAGATGCGTATGCCCTGACCCAATGGCAGGAGCGGCAGACGCAGAAATGGATAGGGCAGGTATCCCAGACGCCCTATGTTCCACCGCGACCGTCGTACTCGTCGGTCAGCCGAGGTGCGCAAGGTCAGACAGTCATAGGTACCGATGGCACCGCAGGTACCGGAAGCAGCGCTGAATACGAGCAATACTTCAAGGACCTCGCCGACTGGCAGAGCAAGTACGGCAGTGGTTCCGGCGCGGCTTCCACTGCCACCTACTCAGCGCCCAAGCAATGGTGGGACACCAGCGGGTTCGTGATTCCCATCGACGTCAACACTCCGGGCATTTCGGAGCTCTGGCCACGGATCTTCACACAGTCTCGCCCGTACCCGGATGGGCCCATCATCCAAAGCAAGATCAAGGAGTTTGCGATCTGGGCATTGCCACGTGAACTGTATGACAAGGGGTCCCCGCGCGGGGTCATTGACCTCGCCGAGAAGCTTCGCTGCGCCAACTGGTCCATCGCGTCGAAGGACCTCTGCGCCGAGGAGGCGGATCTGGTTCTCAACGAGATGATCGCCCTCTCCAACCAGTTGGCGACCGAGCTGGTCACCCCCGCCGAGAACCTTTCGGACCTCGATCCCTATATCCAGGAAGCCCTGGCAGCGAGAGGTGGGGATGCGCGGCAGGCCCAGGGATACGTGATCGATGAGTCCCAATGGGACTTCCTTGTCAGGGCACGGGTCATCAATCAATTGCAGAGGCGTGACGCAGCGCTCCAGTCTCTTCGAGCCCTCGAGGCGCGCCGCGGCGCAGGAGCCCAGACGCACTCTGTGGCACGGAATGCGAGGGTCTCCCTCGTTCAGAACCCCGTGGCATCCGGTGCCCGTCTTGAAGTGAGCGTTCGTAGTCGGCTCAAGCCAGGTGGTAAATGTCGAGTCGACACCCTGAGATGGAATGAGGGGCAGGGCGTATTCGTGACTGCAGCCACAACGATCCTCACGGTGACCAGTCGGCGGGTCTGCGCGACCACGTTGAACGCGCAGTACGGAGACCTCATTCGGGTCACGTCAGGGACGGGGCAGGCACTCGCCGAATTCCGGATGCCGGCGTGAGGAGCCCAGCTCGCGCCCTGGTTGAACGTGCGGCCGCCTCGCCCCGCTGACGGGAGGATTCAGCACCGCGGAACTTCACAAGGCAGCCGCGGCCGATCCAGATGCGGGCTCGATTCGTCGGGCTGTCCGGCGCGTCGGTTCACGCGGGCGCTGATCCACTTCTCGGTCCCGACTACCAGGTAGATCGCCACCCCGAGCACAACGACGGCGACCCAGTCGCTCCACGTCAGTGGTGCGCTTTGAAAAGCCGCGTTCATGATGGGCAGGTAGGTGAAGGCGAGCTGCAGAGCGATGGTGCCGGCGACACCGGCCAGCAGCAGCCGGTTGGTGAACAGACCGACGCTCAGGAGCGACCGATTCAGTGCCCTGCAGTTGAACAGGTAGCCGATCTCCATTGCCACGAACGCATTCACGGCAACGGTGCGCGCATGGTCCAGCGACGCTCCCTGGCTGATGGACCACTCGAAGAGCCCGAATGCACCGGCCAGCATGATCGCCCCGACGATCACGATGCGCCGAACAAGGACGCCGGTCAGGATGGGTCGGGTGGGTGGGCGCGGTGGGCGTCGCATGATCTCCTGCTCTGCGGGCTCGAATGCGAGCATCAGCCCAAGTGCCACCGCGGTGGTCATGTTGATCCACAGGATCTGAACGGGGAGGATCGGCAGGGCAGCACCGGTGGTGATGGCAGCGAGGACCACGAGCCCTTCGCCCAGGTTCGTCGGGAGCGTCCAGGTGATGAACTTCGTGAGGTTGTCAAAGATGCTTCGTCCCTCCTCGACCGCCGCCTCGATGGAGGCGAAGCTATCGTCAGTCAGCACCATGTCGGAGGCCTCCTTCGCCACCTCGGTGCCGCTATGGCCCATGGCAATGCCGATGTCCGCCTGCTTCAGAGCCGGTGCATCGTTGATGCCGTCTCCGGTCATCGCAACGATCTGCCCGCTGCGCTGGAGTGCGCGGATGATCATCAGCTTCTGCTCCGCCGAGACACGGGCGAAGACGTCGACTGCCGCGATCCGATGTGCCACGTCCGGCGGAGCCAACTCGGCGAGCTCGACACCTGTCATCACGACAGGATCGTTCTCGCGATCTGACTGAAGTCCCATTCGCGCTGCCACCGCGCGCGCGGTTCGGGCGTGGTCGCCGGTGATCATCTTGACCGCAATCCCAGCCGTGTGGCAGGCCTCCACCGCACGGATCGCCTCGGGTCGAGGCGGATCAGCCATCGCCTGGAGGCCGATGAATGTCATCGAGAGATCAGCCAGATCACCGGTGCCGAAGGTCCAGCCTCGCGGGGCGCGGACGGTCGCGAACGCCAGCACCCGCAACGCTTCCTCCCCGAATGCTGCGACCTGCGATTCGATGCGGGCACGATCGAGCGGCTCTACGCCACCGTCCAGTGTGCGCTGAGACCCGCATAGGTCGAGCACCGCCTCGGCGGCGCCCTTCACCACGATGAGACCTGTGCCGCCGGCGGGTGCCTCGTGCAGCGTTGCCATCAAGCGCAGCTCAGAGGAGAACGGCAGCTCGTCGATCCGGGGCCACGTTGCCTCCTCTCCTGCGGCGGCCTCCCCCGCCGTGAAGGCCCCCACGAGGAGGGCGACCTCCGTCGGGTCCCCCACGGACGTCAGCGCACCCGCGTCGTCGAACTCGATGTCGGCGTTGTTGCACAAGGTCCCCGCCGTGAGGCACGGCCCGACGTGGTCAGGATCCGCGTCTTCGATCTGGTGAACGAGACCATGCGCGAAGACGTACTGCACCGTCATGCGGTTCTGTGTGAGCGTTCCCGTCTTGTCCGTGCAGATGACCGTGGTGCTCCCGAGCGTCTCCGCAGCGGGCAGCCTGCGGATGATCGCGTGGCAACGCGCCATTCTCGACACCCCGATGGCCAGAGTGATCGTCACTGCAGCCGGCAGTCCTTCCGGGATGGCACCCACGGCGAGGGCCACCGCAGCCGTGACCATCTCGGCGATGCCCTCACCTCGCAGGACGCCGACCGCCAGGGTCAGGCCGGCGAGCACCATGATCACGATCGTCAGCCATCGGCTGAAGGCGGACAGCCGCCTTGTGAGCGGTGTCGTCACCCCTTCCGCCTCGCCGACCAGCTGGTGAATCCTGCCGATCTCCGTCTCGACTCCGGTCGCCACGACAAGGCCTCGTCCGGTTCCGGCCGTCACGAAGGTGCCTGAGTACGCCATGTTGACTCGGTCGCCGAGCACTGTTCCGGCCGCAAGCGTTCCATCCTCCTTGCCCACCGGCACCGACTCGCCCGTCAGGGCAGACTCGTCGACACGCAGCTCATGGGTGCTCGTGAGCCGAACATCGGCCGGCACCTTATCTCCCGCCTCAATGAGCACGAGATCCCCGGGGACGACGTCCAGTGAGTCGATCCGACGCAGGATGCCCCTGCGAAGGACGGTGGCGTGCGTTCTCGTCGCGGCCGCCAGAGCCTCCAGTGCCTCCCCCGCCCGCCACTCCTGCATGAAGCCGATGAAGGCGTTGACCAGGACGACCCCGGCAATGACAAGAGCGTCGACGACGTGACCGACCGCGAGCGTGACCAACATGGCTGCGAGGAGGACGTAGATGAGGGGATTGTGAAACTGGCCGAGCAGGCGCATGAGGGGACCGTGCCGCGCGTTGCGAGGCAGCGCGTTTGGACCGAACCGGTCCAGTCTCGACTCGGCCTCCTTCTCACTCAAGCCTCGATCGAGATCGGACTCCCAGAACAGGACAAGTTCATGGACGGGTCGCTCGTGGTGGGACGAGGCCACGCCAACACCCAGTGCCCCAGCGCCACGCGGCAGACTCACGGCAGCCCTCCTCGGTCAAGTTGTCATTCCATGGTCGGTCGCTGACCTGCTGCCTGACCAGAGCCGATCGTCCCGACCCTGCTCCCCGGGGCAGCGACACGGGTGCACGAATGACCGATAATTGCCCTAGGAGCGCGCGGAGTAGCCGTGTGTCTCAAGGAGGCGTGATGTATGCACGAATACCGTCGGTGGTCCTTGAGACAGGGGTCTTTGGACGTGGCTGGTTCCGCCGGTGCTGACACCGTCCGGGCACCGAAAGCCGATGCATCGACATGGGTGACCAGGTAATGGAATTGACGATATCGGACCCAGTGTGGATCGCGCTGGCATTCCTCGCAGGCCTGCTCGCCCGAAGCCTGTCACTTCCCCCGCTGGTCGGGTACCTCGCAGCCGGGTTCGCGCTTCACGGACTCGGAGCCCAACCAGGCCCAGTGCTTGAGCAGGTGGCGGAGATCGGCGTCACCCTGCTCCTGTTCACGATCGGACTCAAGCTGAGCCTCCGCGATCTCGCCCGCCCGCAGGCGTGGGGCGTGGGGGTGGCGCAGGTCCTGGTGGCAACCTCCGCATTCTCAGCGGTCGTGTGGGCACTTGCATATGCGCGAGTCGGCCCCTTCGCCGGCCTCGATATGCGCGCCGTTCTCGTCCTCGCGCTCGCCTTGAGTTTCTCGAGTACCGTTTTCGCCGTCAAAGTGCTCGAGGACCGCGGTGCGGGGTCCACTCACCACGGCCGGCTGGCCATCGGCGTGCTGGTCTGCCAGGACGTCGTGGCAGTGGTGATCCTCTCTGCCACCGCACAGGTCTGGCCCAGCGTCTGGGCGCTCCTGCTGCTCCTGCTCCTCCCGGCACGCCCGCTTCTTCGACGCCTCCTCGATCGCGCCGGGCATGGGGAGCTCCTGCTCCTGTTCGGGGTCGCGGCCGCACTCGTCGCCAGCACCCTTTTTGAGTCGACCGGCGTCAAGGGCGACGTTGGCGCTCTCGCCATGGGCATGCTCCTTGCCGGAGGAGCGAAGGCCGATGAGCTCAGCAAGAGCATGCTGGGCCTCAAGGACCTCTTCCTCGTGGCCTTCTTCCTCTCCGTCGGCATGACCGCGCTCCCCGGGAGCAGTGGACTGCTGATCGCCGCCGTCCTCGTCCTCGTGCTACCGCTGAAGACCGCGCTGTACCTCTTCCTCTATTCCAGGGCCTTCGTCCGAGCCCGGACTGCATGGCAGGCCAGCTTGAACCTGACCAACTACAGCGAGTTCGGGCTCGTCGTGGTGGTCGCGGCCGTCGCTGCCGGTTGGCTGCCGCGCGAATGGGTGGCAATCCTCGCCGTGACCGTCGCTGCGTCATTCACCGTCTCGGCGCCCGTCGCCGAGCGCGGGGACTCCCTTTACCGAAGATGGCGCCGCAGGCTCAAGCGTCTGGAACGTTCGCGTCGTCTCCCCGGCGATGAGGACCTGCAACTGCGTGACGTGGATATCGTCGTCTTCGGCCTTGGGCGGATGGGTTCGCGGGCCTACGATGCCGTCCACGCCTATCTTCCCGGCCGGATCCTCGGCGTGGACCTTGACCCCGCCGTGGTCGCACGCAGTGCATCCAAAGGCCGCACCGCCGTGGTCGGAGATGCAACCGACCCTGAGTACTGGTCGAGGGCGGAAGGCCTGATCGACAAGCTGCAGTGGGTGCTCCTCACCATGAGCGCGCATGAGGCCAACGTCGCCGCCGTGAATCGCCTGCGCGACCGCGGTTTCAAGGGGCGTATCGCGGCCACCTCGAGCTACCCCGACGAAGCCCAAGAGTTGCGCAGCCTCGGGGTCGAGTTCGC
Organism: Candidatus Nanopelagicales bacterium; assembly: GCA_032117355.1. Classification (GTDB taxonomy): domain Bacteria; phylum Actinomycetota; class Actinomycetes; order S36-B12; family S36-B12; genus REEB460. The sequence continues at coordinate 1,595 of JAULZL010000406.1, read as the reverse complement.
CTTTGACGTCTTCGCGGAGGCAGGGGCCGGCTTCGCCTCCGATCTCGCCGACCGACTCCGGGACACCGCTCCGCCGAAGCCGCGCGGGCCCGACGAGAGCTGAAATGGATGGAAGCTGATGGAGGTGAACGCCTTTGGCGTCCCGGCGGCAGCGCTCGTCAGTCCAGTCTGCGCGCCATCGCCCTCAATCCGGAGGCGAGCCGACTGCGAACGCCCCCACGCAGCTGCGCGCGCTGGACCCCGGTGCGCTCATGATCAGCGAAATAGGGAAGGAGCAGGTCCTCCATCCGGTACAGGCCTGGCTCGAGGTCGACGACATGGCGCGCGGCGAACATGGCGCCGTTCCCGAAGGCTTCCCGCGATATCGCCTCGTGCCGCAGGCGGACCGTCTGGGCTGGGAACCCGAAGAGGACCTCGTGGACGCCGATGATTCCGCCGGCCCGGATCACATGGACTGCGTCGTCTGGCATGTCGAGCGCGCGAGCTAGGCGCAGCGCCGTCCCGGAAACCTCGGGCTTGTCTCGGAAGTGCTCCTCGACGATCTGAACATCGACGCCGGGCGAGATGCGCTGGAGGGTCTGGGCCGCAAGCAACATGAAATTGATGCCGAGGGTGATGTTCGGCGACCACAGCACCTGCGTCGTGCGCGCGAGCCGCTCGAGCTGGCGCTGCTTGGCCTCCGAGTAGCGGGAGATCGCGGAAACGATCGCCACTCCCCGAATGGCTGCCTGCTCGCCGTAGTAGTCGACGCCCCCCTCGGATGAGAAGTCGATGATGACGTCGACCGGAAAACGGTCGAGCAGCTCGGCAGCGGAGATCTGGGCGGCGGAGTGGATGAGCCCTCGATCGTCGGATTCCACGCCGAGCAACTCCCGAACGGGCCGATGCCCGAGGCTGTCCGACCTTCGCAGCACCCACGCGAGGCACATGCTGTTGTCAGTGAGCAGGAGCTTGGCGACGTCGCGTCCTGTCCTCCCGAATCCGATGAGCCCGACGCGCAGGAGACTGTCCTTGCAGGATGCGTCAGCGCGGTGGCGGACCCCGACGGATTCCGCCGGGCGGTCCGGATCTCCCGAGGCGAGAAGGCGCAGCGTTGGCTCGACAAGCGTGGGCACCGCCGTCATCTCTCTCCCCCAAGGTCACCTTCGAGGCAGTCCCCAAACGTTCGGCGAGGCTTCGGCGGATGCTGATGCGGCACCGACCCCCGCCTCGGCGCATCTCGGTCGCCAGTGCTCGTAGGGCCCTCCAACGAGGGGCGAAGCGTGACGGTCATAGCGACCTCCCTGTGCTCGGAGTGGGGACCCATGGCCGGCATCGGGCTGCCGCGGTCCTCGGTGCTCCCTCAACTATTGCCCGGCTTGGGGCACTGCGGGCAAGATCCGTGCACCAGATCTGCCGCAGCTGTGTCGTCCTTGTGTCGCAGTTGTGTCGCATACCGGGGGCACTCTCACCACCGATGACCTGCACCTTCCTGAACAGAGTTGAATGGGGCTATGGCAACCATGGGCGGCATCACGCGGTCGGTGTTGGTCGTCGAGGACGACGACGCCATCCGACTCGTCCTCCGCACGAACCTCGAGGACGAGGGCTACCGG
>JAULZL010000405.1:0-9096 GCA_032117355.1 Candidatus Nanopelagicales bacterium | reverse complement strand
CGCGACGTCGCGATTCGCCTTGATCGCAATCGGAATGCCCGCCAACGGACGCCGGTCTTCGGAGGTGACTCGCGCGGCTTGCGCCAGAGCGCGGTCGTAGGACACCTCCGCGAAGGCACCCACCTGCGGGTCCACTGCATCGATCTGACGCAGGCAATCCTCGACGAGTTGCACGGAGCGGAAGTCGCCTTTTCGAATCCCCAGTCGCTGATCGACCGCCGTCGTAGGAAACATAGATCACAACTCTTCGACCGAACGATGCTCACCGCAACACTCATCCGCTAATCGAGCAGGGTCGTCTACGGTTTTCCGAAGACATCGCCTCGACATCAGATGCTCAGCCCCACTTTTCCCCTTAGCCTTCGATGGCTCAGCCGCACTCAGCTCGAGTTCCCACCTCCGACGAAGGAATCCATATGTCATACGACGCAATGCTGGAAGCCATGAAGAACGACCCCGCGCTGGCCCAGCGCCTGCACGATGCCACGACCGTTGCCGAGCGCTCGCAGATTCTTGCCGATGCAGGGATCGCGCAGCCGACGCTCGACAGCGAGCTCCCCAGCCAGGATCAGATTCGCAGCATGAGCGAGGTTGCTGGCGGCAGCACCTACTTCAACATGACTGCTTGCGCGGCCGCGTAACACCGAAAGCAGTTCGAAGACGGGCGAAGTCGTGTCAATCGATTCAAGAATCGCTTTGGCACGGCTTCTCCATGTCTTCACCGAGACGGAAGTCGCCGAAGCATCCAACGTTCTCGCGCCATCACCCGGGGCTATGCCGCGAACATCGTCTGCTTCAGCATCAATCGATCGGGTGCGTCCGTATCTGCGCGACTACGGGATAACCCGGGTTGCGAACGTCACGCACCTCGATCGAGTTGGAATTCCCATCCACACGGCCTTGAAGCCGATGGGGCGCACGCTGTCGAACGGAAGTGGCAAAGGGCTCACTCCAGAGGCAAGCAAGATCAGCGCCATGATGGAGGCGATCGAGCAGACACACTGGGAAGATGATCACTTTGATCGTTTTGAGGCAACCCAGGACGATCTCTCCAAGCAATCGACGTTGTTCGCGGACGGCGACCTCCTTCCGCAGATGAAGTTGTCCCTGTGGAATCACCGACTCCCCATTTACTGGACGGAGATGAACGACATCGTCTCCGGAGCCTGTGTCCTTGCTCCCACCGAGTTGATTGAGGCGGTTCTCACGTCGCGCCTTTCACTCAGCACGTTTGTGACATCCTCGAATGGGCTGGCGAGCGGGAACAACGTCTTTGAGGCAATCCTGAGCGGCCTCACGGAACTCGTTGAGCGGGATTCAATCGCCATGACGAAGGCATTCGACGATAACGATGGCTACGACCCGGCACTCGATCTCGACCAACTCTCGGCTCACTTCGGGGAGCCATTTCACAGTCTGCGCGAGCAGATTGAACGGGCAGAGATTCGCCTGTTCGTCTTCGACAACACGCAAGAGATGGGCGTGCCCACCTACAAGGCGTATGTCCATGACCTCGCGGTTGTCCGGGCGGGCACCTTCGGTGGCTACGGTGCAAGCCTCGACCCCGGTGTCGCGCTATGCCGAGCAGTAACCGAGGCGATGCAGTCCCGAGGATTGATCATCGCGGGCTCCCGAGATGATCAATTCGGAAGTGGGCGCGATGCCTCACTACTGCACTCAAATCACTACGCGACACCAGACTCCGGGCGGCGCGATGTGATCAAGCGAACAAGTACCTCCACCGGTTCGATCATTGGCGACATCGTCCGGATGGTCGACGCGCTGGCGGGTGCAGGGATGCCTCAAGTCCTCGTGAAGCGGCACACCAAGCCAGGCGACCCCGTCCAAGTGGTGCGCGTCATCGTTCCAGGGCTCGAGGGGTATCGCTTTGAGCACTACACACCTGGCCCGCGTGCGCGAGCAGCGATGAAGGTCCTGGCGACCGCATGAGGGGACCGGACATCGTCTTCCTTGGGCCGTCGCTGACTCGCGCGGAGGCACGGGCCATTTATCCGAATGCGCTATTCCTCCCACCGGCTTCAATGGGTGACCTGCTGTCGGCGGTACGGTCCTATCGTCCCCATGCCATCGCCCTCATCGATGGCTCGTTCTTCCAGTCGATGGCCACGTACCACAAGGAAATCATCGACGCCATGCGCCAAGGGGTGTGGGTTATCGGCGCCAGCAGCATGGGTGCCCTGCGGGCGGCTGAGTGCGCACCATTTGGCATGATCGGAGTTGGGGAGGTCTTTCGCGGCTATTGCGAGGGCCTCATCGAAGACGACGATGAAGTAGCGCTCTCCCACACCGATGAAGACTTTGGCTTCCGACCCGTGACGGATGCCATGGTGGATATCCGCGCTTCGCTGAAGGCCGCCCACGAAGCCGGCTTGCTGAGCGAGTCTGAACTCCAGTCACTCCTCTCGCAGCAAAAGAACCGCTGGTTCATGGAACGCCATCTCCTCGAGAGCGTTCACGACGCAGCACAACTGCCGTCCATGACGGAGCATCGCGTCGAGGAATTCGACGCGTACCTTCGAACTCATCGAGTAAGCGTGAAGGCGAATGACGCTCGCGAGGCCATGCAGGTGCTTCGGGATCTCCCGGATGATCTGATGCCGATGGATCAGCGACCCGAGTTACCCTTCTCGCTCGTGTACGACGCGACATCTGCTCGTGATGTCGTCGTGACGAGCGATGTCGGCGACCCAATTTCCTTGGACAAGATTCGGCGATTCTTCTGCCTGACCGACAGCCGCTCTGCGGAGATTTGGATGGACGTTCGCGAACGATGTGCACTCCATCGCCTCATGGTCGGCTTTGGGGTACAGCTTGAAGAGTCGGACTACGAAGCCGCCCGCGCCGCGATCGCAGCAGATCTGGGAGTCCCGCCGGAGCAACTTCAAGAAGAGTGCGCGTCATTGGATCTCACGACTGAGCAGGTCCAGGCATGGGTGCGAGAAGAGGCGTACATCCGCCGCGCTCGCGCCTGGGTCGGTGGGCATTCGCTGTACACGCTGTTCACGACAGAGTTCTTGAATCACTTGAGGCGCACCGGCGAATATCGGGCAACTCGACGAGGCGCAGCCTTCCAAGAACGGGTAATGAGCGGCTCCCCACATCGGCATGCCCAATTGGGTCTGAGCGCTGCCATGGCCGTCTACAGCAATATCTCTGAATGGAAACCGCCAGACGACGTCGATGTGTATCTCGCAGACAATAATCTCGGATCACGGGCCGAGTTCTACGAGCGCCTCATGGCCGGAGTTGCTGCTGGCATGGAGATCTTCGGCCTGCCAATGATTGAACTTCCTGAGGAAGACGCGCTGGAGCACTCGATGGCGCCCAAGATCTCCCGAGGTGGATGAGGTGGGGAACGTGGATAACAGAACAGCTCCCGAAACGATGGGCGAAGGGGCTCTCCCGGACCTCGGAAGCCCCACGTCAACGCGTTCCTGGGTGGCACTCCTCGCAGTCGTTCTGCTGCTCGCGGCTGCCGGAATATGGGGCTACCTCGGCAGCGTGAGCGTGCTCACGCAGGTACCGGCGGTCGCTGCCGGGGGCGGATTGATCTATGAGATCACGGCGCCCACCGATGGCACCATCGCATCTATCGTGAGCCCCGGGGTCGTCATCCCCAAGGGCGCCCCAGTCGCCACGATCGACCCAATCAGCGTTGGCATAGCCGTGCCGGTCAATCAGGAGGACGAAGTCCTCGTCTCCTCGTGGAATGTCGTGCTCGGATCTCCGGTCACCAAAGGTCAAGTGATCGCCAGAGGTGCAATCTTCAACATGCAGCCAACCTTGGCGGGGGTCGATGCCGGTGAACCGCTTGCTGGCCTCGCGTTCGTATCCGATGACATGGCAGAGATCATCAAGTCGGCACCGTCACTCACACTGTCCGCCGTCGGAACATCGGGTCAGGTATTGACCGCGCCAGTTGTGTTGCTGTCCGTTGGCGCCTTCCCCGTGTCAGAGTCGCGGGTGGCCCTCATGACCGGCAATCCGTACTTTGCGCAAAGCCTGATGCAGGGCGACCGGGGCAATACCTTCGAGGTCTACCTCGGCTACGCGAACATTGACGACTACAAGAAGGTTGACGAGTCGGTGAAGCAGGGCACGACGCCCATCGTTGTCTCCGGAGCACAGGCAATCCTGACGGTGACTGAAGTGAAGACGAACCCGCTTTCGTTCCTCTTCGGATCGAACGGCTGACATGTCCGCCGAGGCACCGGCCAAGACTCGAATCTCCACGAGGAGGGTTCGCCGGGTTCCGACATTGCTGCAAATTGAGGCTGTCGAGTGTGGCGCGGCCTCTCTAGGCATGGTGCTGGCGAGCCTCGGCAAATGGGTAGAACTCAGCGTTCTTCGAACGGGGTGTCACATCTCGCGAGATGGGGCCACCGCCACCGGAATCATGGACGGCGCCAAGGAATTCGGACTCGAGCCGGATGGCCAGATGATCGCGTTCGAGAAACTACAGGGCCTCGCGACTCCTGCCGTCGTCTGGTGGAGGCACCGCCACTTCGTCGTTCTCGAGGGGGCCAAGAACGGAACGTTCTACGTCAACGACCCAGCGCTCGGACGGCAGAAGTACTCCCAGAGCTACTTTGCCGCCAACTATTCAGGCGCTGCGATTACATTCACGCGAACCGCCTCGTTCACAAAGGGGGGCCACCCTTATCGGGCCGGACCTGGACTCGTTCGGCGACTCACCGGATCTCGAGCGGGCGTCATCTTCGCGTTTATCGCAGGTTTGCTCGCCATGCTGCCAGGGCTTCTCCTCGCGCCCATTAGCTCAACGTTCGTCAACCAGATTCTCATCTCAGAGCGACGGACCACCCTAACTTTCCTGATCGGCGCCCTCCTGTTCATCGGAGTCACGCGCGCAGCACTTATTTCCTTGGAATACGGCGCACTCGGCCGGGTGCAGGCAAAAATTGCCTTCAGCAGCAACGCGGCGTTCACCCTTCGACTGTTCAAGTTGCCGCTACTTTTCTTCGGCCAACGCAACGTCGGTGACCTTGTTCAGAGAATGGGCTACTCCAGCGCCGTAGCGCAACTCTTAGCCGGCCAACTCGCCGCCTCGTTGATCAGCATGATCGCGATCATCGCGTACATCGGCGTCATGCTTGCCTACAACTGGATTCTCACCATCGTCGTTGTCGCGCTGACGGCGATCAATGTCCTTGCGCTGCGAGCCGTCGTGCGCCGGCGAACGGTTGGCCAAGGCCTGCTCATGAGCGAGAGCGGACATCTGCAGAGCATCACAATCGGGTCACTCCAATCGATCGAGACCGTCAAGTCCAGCGGTCTCGAGGACGAGATTTTCGGTCAGTGGACAAGGCAGCAAACAAAGGTGGTCGACGCGGAGGCATCGTTCGTCACCCCAACGGCGATCATCAGCGCAGTCCCGACCGTGGTCACGCTCGTCACCAACGCGATGATCCTCGTGCTCGGAGGCATCAGCGTCATCAACGGTGACTTCACCCTCGGCGGACTCCTTGCCTTCCAGGCACTAACGGCGGGAATCGTGGCCCCGGTCAACACCCTCGTTGCAACCGCGAGCCAGATTCAGACCATCCAGACAGACTTGCAGCGTCTTGACGACGCGTTGTCCACTCCTCTGGACGCGCGATTCACGGTCACCCAGCGCGGCCTAGGAACGGACGCAACCTCGATCGAGCGAGCAATGGCTCCGTTGACGGGCACCATCGAGTTGCGCGAGGTCTCGTTCGGCTTCGTACCCTCAAGCCCGCCGCTGATCCAGGATCTGAGCCTCACCCTCTCCCCCGGCCATCGGATCGCACTCGTCGGTCCGTCGGGTGCAGGCAAGACGACGATCGGCAATCTCATCTCCGGTCTCTATATTCCCTGGACCGGTACCGTCACGTACGACGGCCGGAGCCTCACTGAAATCGCGCCGCGCGTCATGAGCCAGGGCCTGGCAAAGGTCGACCAAACAATCATGCTCTTCGCCGGGACGGTGCGACAGAACCTCACGATGTGGGATGACTCGATTCCCGATGACTTGATTTACCAGGCACTTCGCGACGCGCAGATTTTGGATGAAGTGCTGGCACGACCCCATGGGATCGACGCTGATGTCCGAGAAGGTGGCCGAAACTTCAGCACTGGTGAAATGCAACGGCTGGAAATCGCGAGATCCCTTGTGCGAAATCCGGCAATCCTCGTCATGGATGAGGCCACAAGTGCGCTGGACACCACGACCGAGAAGGCGATGGACGAAGCAGTCCGCGCTCGAGGCTGCTCAACAGTGATCATCGCCCATCGGCTCAGCACCATCCGTGACGCAGACGAGATCATCGTCCTTGACCGAGGCGGAGTGATAGCCGAGCGCGGGACCAATGACTCGCTCATTGCCGCTGGGGGCCTGTACGCAAGCCTCGTGGCTGATGCTGGAAAGGGCGGCGATGTCGGAACCTAGTCGAAACCCCGATCGGTCGTTTTCGTTGGTCGGCTCCCATGGAGTTGATATCAAGGTCGGCCACGTAGACCTGTTCGTCACCGGAGATTCAGGACGACGATGGCCCCTTCTGAGCGTGGAGGGTCCTCTATTCCTCGTGGGCGTGGCGTCCGGCACCACGCAGATCATCGGCGAGGCTCGAGCCGGAGCGGAATTCGTTGCGCATGCTGCGCGGCCAGCCGAAACCGACTTCTCTGCGCTGATCCAAGCACTCAATGCGTCTCATCATCTCAAGGTGCCCCTCACGTCAGGTCACAGCGAGGCCGACGTGGTTGCAGCGCTCACGACCATGGCGTCTTCAGAGTTACTGCGCCAAACAAGTATTCAGAGCGACCTCTTTGAATCTGCTACCAAGGTGGATGCCAGACTCGAGGGATTGACCACTGCTCGGCTTCGAGATGACGTCCACAATCCAGCCAAAGCAGGAGGTCACGCTCGAAGATTTCCCTCGGAATTCGATGAGGTGAACATCCTGCGTCTGGTTGGAGAGGTCGGGGGGTTTACCGTTCAAGAACCGCGCGCCCTGACCGACCGTGGTGTGAAAGCCGTGGTGTCCATCGCCCGCAATTCCGGATTGCGGGTGCAACCTGTTCACCTAGGAACCGGTTGGTCATCGCGAGCCACCTCGCCGCTCGTCGGCTTCTTGAAGGACGCCGATGGGTCCACCAGTCCGGTGGCGCTGCTCCCGCGCAGGGGCCGCATGTACTACCAGTCCGCCTCTGATTCATCACGTCATCGGGTTGTTGAGGGTAAGACACCACTGTCCGTCCAAGGTCTCATGGTCTATTCCGGTTTTCCGCTGGGTCGGAAGGCAACCTTCCTCGACATGGGCCGGCTCGCCGTCCGGGGATCAGGTTCTACCCTGCTGCTGATCTTGGGTTGCTCGCTGCTTGTCGCCCTTCTGGGCCTGGCGACGCCCATTTTCACCAGCTCCGTTCTTGGTGTCTTCGTGCCGCAAGGAAACATCCGAAACACCGTGGGCATCGGCCTTGCGTTGACCGTGCTTGCCTTGAGCGCAGGTGCATTCGTCGTGGTGCAAAACTTCGCGACGTCCCGGCTGACTCAGGTCGCGCAGATGCGTGTTGAGGCCGCCATTTGGGATCGAACCCTTCGGCTGCCCTTGAAGTTCTTCCGGGAATACAGCAGTGGCGCACTCGCTTATCGGATCATCGCCGTCGATTCACTCAAGCAATTGCTGAGTTCGCAGACGGTCACGGCAATCCTCGCCGCGGTGTTCTCCCTCGTAAACTTCATCTTGCTCTTCCGGTACAGCACACCCCTCGCCTGGGCGTCGCTCGCGATCTTCGTCGTCACTATCGGGTTCATGATGTGGCTGACTCGGAGAATGTCATCCCTCATTCGCACTGCTAATGACTCCCAGCAAGAAGCTTCCGCCTGGTTCGTCCAACTTGTGGGCGGAATCTCAAAGATTCGAGTGGCAGGCGCGGAGAGGCGTTTCACTGATATCTCTATCTTGAAGCAGGCGGACCAGATCACGAATCAGGCTGCTCAAACCGTACTGTCGGGCAGGCTGCAGACGTATCTTGCGCTCATTGGATCACTGTCGAGCATCGCCTTCCTCATGATCATCGGAGTGTTCACCTGGGATGACGGCCCGACCATCACTGCGGCGACGTACATCGCCTTCTCGACCGCATTCGGTTCCGTGCTCGGTGCCATCGTCGGCGTCTCATCGGCGGTGCCGGCAATCGCCGCGGCCAAGCCAGTCTTGAGTTTGGTCAGTCCCATCCTTGACGCAGTCCAAGAGCAGGACCTCAATGCGGAAGTCCTCACGCATCTCCGGGGCGACTACGAGTTCCGGCGGGTGTCCTTCCAATACCTAGCAGAGCTACCCCTCGTCCTTCAGGACTTCTCATGCACGATCAGGGCGGGGGCAACGACCGCCATTGTCGGTCCATCAGGCTCGGGCAAGACAACAGCACTCCGCCTACTTTCAGCCCTGGAGTACCCCGATAGCGGACAGCTGCTCATCGACGGACATGACATCAAGAGCATCGTCGCATCATCGATGCGCTCAAGACTTGGCGTCGTGGTCCAAGGCGGTCAGGTTGCTAACGGGTCGGTTCTGGACAACATCGGCGGCGGAGCGGAAATCCCCGAAGACTTAGCCTGGATCGTGGCTGAGCAGGCGAATATCGCTGATGACATCAACGCCATGCCGATGAAGATGCACACGATCATCAGTCCGCAAACACTTTCGGGCGGCCAGGCGCAGCGACTGCTCATTGCGCGCGCGATTGCGCGATCTCCCGATGTGCTCCTCCTCGATGAGGCAACCAGTGCCTTGGACAACGTGAGCCAAGCCTTGGTGACCCGAGCGCTCGCATCCATGCCGGGAACGAAGGTTGTCGTCGCCCAACGACTTTCCACGCTGGAGAACGCCGATCACATCCTGGTCATGGATCGTGGCGCCTTGCGCGAGCAAGGGACCTTCGACGAACTCATGTCGACCAACGGCCTCTTCGCAGAGTTAGCCAAGCGCCAGTTGGCAAGCAACTAGCAGTTCCCGGATCGACTGCGGCCTTGCCTCGGGGCTTGTCGAGGTGGCCTGATGAATGATGTTCGCCAACGTCCCAGGGAGGTCGGTG
>JAULZL010000404.1:0-4839 GCA_032117355.1 Candidatus Nanopelagicales bacterium | reverse complement strand
AGGAGCTCCTTGATCTTGACGAGTCGGCTGGAACGAGTGGCCCGGTGATAGACCTCGACGGCATCGAGGCGGATGCCTATCGCGGTGATGTGACGAAGGCGCTTGAGGACATCCGGGGCTGGCTCCGGTCGGGTGGTGCAGTCGTATTGGTCAGCGAGGGGCACGGGGCGATCGAGCGCTATTCCGAATCCCTGGCGGGCGAGGACATCCCGGCTCGTCTTATGGAAACCCTCGACGAGCGACCGCAGATCGGCCTGGTGACCCTCACCACCGCGCGGTTGGCAAGCGGGTTCGTTCTGCCCGATGTGGAGCTGATGGTCCTCACCGAGCAGGACATCCTCGGCCAGCGCTCGTCAACCAAGGACATGCGACGACTTCCCTCACGGCGCCGGCGTGCCATTGATCCGCTGACCTTGAAGACCGGCGATCACGTGGTGCACGAGCAGCACGGAGTCGGCAAGTACGTCGAGATGGTTCAGCGTGATGCTGGCGGTGCAGCGCGTGAGTACCTAGTCATCGAGTACGCGGCAAGCAAGCGCGGACAGCCGCCGGATCGCCTGTACGTGCCGACCGATCAACTCGACCTCGTCACCCGCTACGTGGGTGGCGAATCTCCGAGCGTGCATCGTCTCGGAGGCGCCGACTGGCAAAAGGCCAAGGGGCAGGCGCGCAAGGCGGTCAAGCAGATCGCCGGAGAGCTCGTACGGCTCTACGCCAAGCGCCAGGCTGCCCAAGGACATGCGTTCGCGCCAGATTCCCCTTGGCAGCGAGAATTAGAGGACGCCTTCGCATACGTGGAGACACCCGACCAGCTTTCCTGCATCGACGAAGTCAAGGCCGACATGGAGCGCACCGTCCCCATGGATCGACTCATCTGCGGGGACGTTGGATACGGCAAGACGGAGATCGCTGTGCGTGCCGCGTTCAAGGCCGTCCAGGACGGCAAGCAGGTCGCGGTCCTCGTACCGACCACCCTGCTGGTTCAGCAGCACTACTCGACCTTTTCCGAGCGCTACGGCCAGTTCCCCGTGAAGATCGCTGCGCTCTCCCGGTTCAGCACGGACAAGCAGGCCAAGGAGGTCATCGCCGGCATTGCTGATGGCTCCGTCGACGTGGTCATCGGCACCCATCGACTACTTGCCCCGGACATCCGATTCAAGGACCTAGGACTGGTGATCCTGGACGAGGAGCAGCGCTTCGGCGTTGAGCACAAGGAGTTCCTGAAAGCACTGCGGACCAATGTTGATGTGCTCGCGATGTCGGCGACGCCAATCCCTCGGACCCTGGAGATGGCCGTGACGGGGATCCGCGAGATGTCCGTCATTCAGACTCCGCCGGAGGAGCGCCACCCTGTCCTCACCTTCGTCGGGCCGTACGACGACAAGCAGATCACGGCTGCGATCAGGCGGGAACTACTGCGCGAAGGGCAGGTCTTCTTCGTCCACAACCGGGTGGAGTCGATCGATCGAGTGGCATCGCGATTGCGGGACCTCGTCCCAGAGGCGCGCATTGCGATCGCCCACGGCCAGATGGGTGAGCATGCCCTTGAGCAGGTCATCATCGACTTCTGGGACCGGCAGATCGATGTACTCGTCTGCACCACGATCGTCGAATCGGGGATCGACATCGCGAATGCCAACACGCTCATCGTCGACCGGGCCGACACCTTCGGCCTATCCCAGTTGCACCAGTTGCGTGGGCGGGTGGGCCGCGGCCGCGAGCGGGCCTACGCCTACTTCCTTTACAGCCCTGAGAAGCCCCTGACAGAGACGGCCCACGAGCGGCTGGCGACTATCGCCCAGCACACCGACCTCGGCTCGGGCATGCGCATCGCGCTCAAGGACCTCGAGATCCGCGGAGCCGGCAACCTGCTCGGTGGCGAGCAGAGCGGTCACATTGCCGACGTTGGTTTCGACTTGTACGTCCGGCTCGTAGGGGAGGCTCTTGCTGAGGAGAAGGGTGAGCCGGAGCAGGCGTCCGAGATCAAGGTTGAACTGCCAATCGATGCGCACATCCCGCATGACTACCTGCCCCATGAGCGGCTCCGACTCGAGGCCTACAAACGGCTTGCGGACGCGGCCACTGACGCCGGCGTCGACGAGGTTGCGGCGGAACTCCTCGATCGCTATGGCCCGATTCCCGGTCCGGTGGAGTCCCTGCTGGCGGTCGCCCGATTCCGGGTTCTGGCCCGAAAGGCCGGCCTTACCGAAGTGGTTGCCCAGGGACAGGGAGTCAAGTTCCATCCGGTCGAATTGCCGGAGTCCCGGCAGATGAGGCTGATGCGGCTATACCCCCGCACGCTGGTCAAGGCGACGATCCGTACGATCATCGTGCCGCGCCCGGCCACCGCCCTCGTCGGCGGGCAGCCGATTCGCGACATGGAGCTCCTCAACTGGGCGGCAGATCTCATCAAGGTGACGCTGCTTCAAGATCAAGCCTGACGAATGAATTTAGCCTGACGAATGAGCATCGGAGTGATCGTGAAGAAGCGGGTACGCCGTCCTGCCAGTGTCCTCGCCGCCGTCCTGAGCGTCGGCGTCCTCGCCGCCTGCGGTCCGATGGAGCCGGGCGCTGCCGCCATCGTCGGCGACACCCGGATCACCCAGCAGAGCCTCGCGGCACAGGTGTCGGACATCCTTGCCGCGCAGGGCCAGCCGATTGACACCGCGGATGCCCAGTTGACCAGCACCATCCTGGGCCGGATGGTCACCGCTGAGTTGGTGGATCAGGCAGCCGATCAGGCGGGCATTGCGATTAGCCAGGGGGATATCGATACGGCGCTGATGGACTACGACGCACAGGCAGGCGGTCGTGCCGAGGTCGAGAAGATCTTCCTCGAGCAGAACATCGCGCCGTCCCAGATCCAGGGCATCGTCGTGCTCAATCTTCAGGCCCAGGCGCTGGGCAGGGTGCTCCTTCCCAACGGCGATTCGCAGGCGCAAGGATCTGCTCTCGTCCAGCAATTGGCGCTGTTCAGTAATGCCATTGGAACGACAGTGAGCCCGCGCTATGGCTCGTGGGATCCGGCAGCTCTCAGCATCGGACCGCTAACTGACCCGCTCTCGGTGCCGGCCCCAGACTCCGGCGCCTGAGCTGGACATGAACGGTGAGGCCGGGGCGCGAGTTCTGGACCTCGTCGCGCTGATGGATCGGCTGCGATCACCGGGAGGATGCCCGTGGGATGCCAAGCAGACCCACGCATCCCTCGTGGAGTATCTCGTCGAGGAGGCTTACGAAACCGTAGACGCGATTGAAGCAAGGGACCCCGATGCCCTCCGCGAGGAACTCGGCGATCTGTTGCTTCAGGTGGTCTTCCATGCGCGGATCGCTCAGGAGAACGTGGACGATCCCTGGACTATCGACGATGTGGCAAACGGGATCATCGAAAAGTTGATCCGTAGGCATCCCCATGTGTTCGCCGATGTCGTCATCGAATCCGAAGTCGAACTCGAGGCGAGTTGGCATGCCCAGAAGGCCAAGGAGAAGGGCCGGGAGTCTGTTATGGACGGGATCCCGTCGAGCCTGCCCGCCCTGGTCATGGCAGGGAAGGTCCTGGCTCGGAGCACTGCCTACGCCGATGGGATTGGCCCATCGGCGCAGTACGAGGCCGCCCTCAATGCGTTCGACGGTGTGGTTGATGAGCAAGGGCTCGGTGACCTCATCCTGGCGCTGGTCGCCATGGGCCGGGAACAGGGCTGGGATGCGGAATCCGCCCTCCGGGCCCGAGTCAGGGACCGGATGAACCTGGTGCGCACCCTTGAACAGGGGCAGGCGGAGTCATGACAGTCCACGGGCGACTGGAGCAGGTCCGTGAATCAGGCAACTGAGGACTTTGGGCGGCTGGCGAGGTCCTGCGTCGATGAGCTCTTGCAGGCGGATCCGGTCGAGGCGACCTGGCTTGGCGATCATCGCTTCGATGACCGCCTGCCCGACTACACCGAAGCATCCCTCGCCGGCCTTGCACAGCGGATTGACACTGCGGTCACGGCCCTTGATGCTGTGGACGACCTTGACCTGAGTCCCGCGGATCAGATCGATCTGGAGATCCTTCGGGCCGCACTCACCAGGCGGGCCTTCGAGGCTCGGGAACTGCGTTCGACCACCTGGAATCCGTTGGAGTGGAATCCCGGTACCAGCCTCTACCTGCTCCTCTCCAGGGACTTTGCTCCGCGCGATGAGCGGCTCGCCAGTATTCGTCGACGCCTCGATGACATCCCGCGTTTCATGTCCGATGCGCAGGCGACCCTCGGTGAGATGCCGAGCATTCATGTCGAGACGGCCCTCGCGCAGTTGCAGGGAACACGCAGCCTGATCGCTGACCAACTCGGTCCCGAGATCGGTGACGGCAGCGGACCGGATGGATCGGTCACAGCGGCCCTTGATGCACTCGACGGCTTTGTGGACTGGCTGGCCGAGAGGCTTCCCGAATGCCGCCGCACTCCGAGACTTGGCGAGCGGATGTATGCCGCCGCACTGTGGCACCGATTGGACGATGAGATCGGCCCTGGTCAGATCTTGGAATCTGCCGAGGCGGCCCTGGGCGAGGTCAATGCGTCGCTGCGGCAGGCGGCAGCGGAGTACCTCGATGAGTCGGAGAGAGCTCCCGATGTCGTCCGCCGGGCTCTGGCTGACATTGCCCGCCAGTGGCCGGTTGATGATGCAACGGTCCTAGAGGTCGTCCGCGAGGCTACCCAGCGGACCCTTGCCTTCACACGTGAGCATGACCTGGTGTCGGTGCCGGAGATCCAGACGCGGGTGATTGAGATGCCGGAGATCCATCGGGGTGTCGCGGTCGCCTATTGCGATGCACCGGGCCCGCTCGAGGAATCGGACGTTCCC
>JAULZL010000403.1:0-2929 GCA_032117355.1 Candidatus Nanopelagicales bacterium | reverse complement strand
ATTCGCGATCGGCGCGATCGTCGTCGTCCTGCCGTACCTGTTCTTCGTGTCGCCCGGCGCTTCCACCACTGTTCCGCTGTTCCTTGCGGTCGGCCTAGCGGTGGCCGCCATGCTCACCGTGGGCGGGATTGTCGGCCGCCTCTCGGGTCGCGGAATCATCTTCTCCGGCCTGCGCCAGCTGATGTGGGGTGCCGGGGCCGCAGCGGTCACCTTCGCCGTCGGCAGCATCATCGGCGTCAGCGTCTCGTAGCGGTTGATCCCGCCAACTGCCCAATCGCGCCATCCCCATCGAGTCGTCAGCCGTGACCGCCACGATCCCGCCAAGCTTGATCCAGGCCACCGGGTCGATGGCGACGGCCGCGACCAGACTGATGGAACAGCACTTCCCCTGGTATCGCGAACTCGGTGCCCAGGAAAGGTCCTGGGTCGCACTGGTCGCCCAAGCGGGCATCACGAGTTTCCTGGAGTGGCACGCGGATCCACGACAGGCGCCAGAGCTCACCTCCGGCGTCTTCGGTGCGGCGCCCCGCCAGCTGGCGCGGGTGATCTCGCTGGAGCAGACCGTGGCCCTGGTGCGAACGACGATCGCGGTCGTGGAGTCCGCGATCGAGGAACTCGTCCAACCTGAGCAGCAGGCTGCACTGCGGGAGTCAATCCTGCGGTACTCCCGGGAGATCGCCTTCTCGGCCGCCGAGGTGTACGCACGCGCGGCCGAGGCCCGCGGTGCCTGGGACGCCCGGCTGGAGTCCTTTGTCGTCGACGCCCTGATGCGCGATGACCTGGACGAATCCGTCCTCGGCCGGGTAACCGCACTGGGCTGGCCATCGACCGGATCCATGGTCGTCCTCGCCGGGCCTGCCCCGGACGGTGATCCGGGGCTGGCCCTGGAAGCCCTGCGGCGGGCAGCGGCAACCCACCACTGCGAGGTGCTCACCGGCATCCATGGCAGCACCCTGCTGGCCGTGGTCGGGCGGGTGGTCAATCAGGACCGAACCGTGCGGATGCTGAGCGGGCACTTCGGGCCGGGGCCCGTCGTTGCAAGTGACCTCGTCCACTCCTTCCCCGAGGTGCCGCACGCGACGCGGGCCACGGTGCTCGCCCTGCGGGCAGTTCCCGGCTGGCCGGATGCCCCTCGACCCGTTGCGGTTTCCGACCTGCTGCCGGAGCGCGCCCTGATCGGCGATCAGTCAGCGATCACCCAGTTGATCGAGCAGGTCCATGGTCGGCTCCTCGCCGACCCTGCACTGCTCGAGACAGCGACCGCCTACCTGGAGCGGACGCCCTCGCTCGAGGCCACTGCCCGCGCCCTCTTCGTGCATCCGAACACCGTCCGCTACCGACTGCGCCGGATCACCGAGGTGACGGGCTGGAGCCCGACGGATGCGCGCGGGGCATCGTGCTTGCGAATGGGCCTGATCCTGGGGCGCCTCAGCCCTTCCTTGTAGGTATCCTCCAAAGCCAACCCCATCGACCTTGGCGAGTTCCGCAACGGTTGCTGCTGCAGGTTGTGGAATGCTCACCACGTGCTCGTAGTTGTCGCGCCGGGTCAAGGCGCCCAGTCCCCCGGCTTCCTCAATCCCTGGCTAGACGTCCCGGGCGTGCGTGCGCGCCTGGAGTGGCTGTCAGCAGTGTCAGGGGTCGATCTCATCGCCCATGGCACCACCTCGGATGCGGACACCATCCGTGACACCGCGATCGCCCAGCCCCTCATCGTGGGCGCCGGCCTGGTCACCATGCTCACCCTGTTTCCGCACCCCGGAGCCGCCTTCTCCAAGATCGGTGCCGGTGCAGGTCATTCGGTTGGCGAGGTGACGGCTGCCGTAGGTGCCGGAGTCCTCAGCGCCGAGCAGGCGATGGTATTCGTCCGCGAACGAGGCCGCGCCATGGCAGCTGCCGCGGCCGTCACGGCCACCGGGATGAGTGCCGTCCTCGGCGGCGAGCCGGACGTCGTCCTCGCAAAGGCGGCCGAGCACGGGCTCACCGCTGCCAATATGAATGGCGCCGGCCAGATCGTGGTAGCCGGCACCGTCGACCAGCTCCAGGCCTTCGCCGCCGATCCGCCGCAGGGGTCGCGGGTGCGGGCGCTGGAGGTGGCAGGTGCCTTTCACACCACCCACATGCAGCCCGCGGTCGCAACCCTCGCCGGGTACGCCCGAGCCATCTCCACCCATGATCCGCGGCTGCGGCTGATCTCCAACGCCGACGGCCAGGTCGTGCACGACGGCCGCGAGGTACTGGCCCGGCTGGTCAGCCAGGTGAGTAATCCCGTCCGGTGGGATCTGTGCATGCAGGCTATGTCAGACCTCGGGGTGACCGCCGTGATCGAGATTCCACCCGCCGGAACCCTCACCGGGCTCATCAAGCGTGCCCTACCGGGCGTGGAGACCCTGGCCCTGAAGTCACCCGAGGACCTCGACGCAGCCTGGTCGCTGATTGCCAGCCACACCAGTTCCTCGCCCATTGGCTCCCAGCCCACCTGGCGACTTCTCATCGCCCCGGTCAAGGGCACCTTCGCCCAGACGATCCACGCTCCGGTTGGCGAGTCACTCGCTGTCGATGCCGTGATCGGCACCATCGACACCCTTCGGGACAGCACGCCGATCGTCGCGCCACATGGCGGTGTCGTCGTTGAGTGGCTGGTGCACGACGGTGATCCGGTCTCGCCCGGCCAGCCGATCGTCCGGCTACACCCAGAGCCACAGGAGTCACACGCATGACGACCGCCATCCTCGCGCCAACCGGCGCCCCCTTCGCTCGCATCCTGGCCTTCGGCTCCTACCAGCCCGAGCGGGTCGTGACGAACGAGGAGATCTGCACCCGAATCGACTCCTCCGACGAGTGGATCCGCGAACGTTCGGGGATCATCGAGCGTCGCTTCGCTGCCGAGGACGAGAGTGTCGTGGACATGGCCGTCATCGCTGGCGGCTCG
>JAULZL010000402.1:0-2141 GCA_032117355.1 Candidatus Nanopelagicales bacterium | reverse complement strand
AGAACGCCTTGTCCTGCACCTGACAGAAGTACGGGCCGTAGAAGAGCTCCTGGAAGCAGATGACCTGGGCGCCCTGGGCGGCAGCATCACGTGCATATTGCTCGTGAGCCTGAATCATGGATTCTTTGTCGCCCGTCCAGTTCGTTTGGACGAGTGCGGCGCGAATGATGGTCATGGGACTCCTTCTCACAACGGGGCCGTCAGTTCTGTTACCCCGCACACTAGACAATCCGAATGTGTTACAACAAGGGCTTAACACATTTGTGATCAGTGACGGGGGCTCGGAGTTGGGTCCAGATCATCCAGAATGAGGAGGTGTGCGTGGACGTCTCCGCACCCTCACGCACCACTGATCTCGCTTTGACTCTCGAGGCAGAGCCATCGCAGGACCTCCTGCGCCTGCTGCTGATCGAGGTCGAGGATCGCTCATCCACCGGAATTGCGGCAGCCCTCCATCGGTTGATCCGCTCCGGTGTGCTCAGTGCGGGCGATCGGTTGCCTACCGTCCGCGCAATAGCGGGTGAACTTGGCGTCAGCCTGACGACCGTCAGCGATGCCTGGCGGGCACTTGCGGCCGTCGGAGCGATCCAACCAAGGGGTCGGGCCGGCACCTTCGTGCGCACTGCCTCGGACCCGTTGCAGCCGACGCGTTTTTTCGGCATCGGCGCGGCCCCGGGTACCGCCGACCTCGATCTGTCAACGGGTACCCCCGACCCTGCGCTACTCCCACCGCTACGTGCGGCACTGATTAGGGTCACCTCGCGGGACGGCGCCTGGACCTCGTCCTATCTGGAAGACCCGGTGATTCCCGAGCTCGAAGCGGTGCTACTCACCACCTGGCCATTCCTCCCCGAGCGGATGACGGTCGTGGACGGCGCCTTGGATGCCCTGTCCAGAATCGTCGACCAGGTGGTTCGACTTGGCGATCGAGTGGTGATGGAGGACCCCGGCTTTCCGCCGCTCATTGACATGCTGGAGCGGGTTGGCGCGGAGATTGTGCCGGTGCCCATGGACGATTCAGGCCTCGTTCCCGAGTTGCTGGCCATGGCGATGGCTTCGGATCCGGTCGCGGTCTTTCTGCAGCCCAGGGCTCAGAACCCGACTGGGACCAGCATGTCCATCGAACGCTGCCGCGAACTGGCGTCCATCCTTGGTTCGCATGAGGCACTGATCGTCGAGGACGACCACAGTGGTGACATCACGACGGGCCCCGACGTGAGCCTGGGCGTTCACCTGCCGCTGCGTACCGTCCATATTCGCAGCTACTCCAAGTCTCACGGCCCGGACTTGAGAATTGCCGCCGTCGGTGGATCCGCAGCCACGGTCGATGCCATGGTTGCCCGACGGACCCTCGGACCAGGGTGGACCAGCCGGCTACTGCAATCCGTCCTGCTGGAACTGCTGACCGACTCAGCCGCCATCAGTGCCGTTACCCGAGCACGCGCCGTCTACGCGATGCGTGGCTTGGCGTTGCGGGCGGGACTTGCCGGTCACGGGGTCGTCAGTACGACGGGGGACGGGATCAACGCCTGGGTTCGAGTCGGGGATGAACGGGAGGCGCTGCTGAACCTTGCCGCCCAGGGAATCAAGGTCGCCCCTGGCACCCCCTTCATGATCGAGCGCAATGGCAGCGACTACGTGCGCGTGACGACCGGGCTGCTGGACGAGGAAGACGCCCACCAGTTGGACCATGTGATCACGGCCCTCGCCGGTGCTGCCAGGGCTTCCTCCACCCAACGGGGTATCTAGCAAGACATTGCCGCCGCCGTCGAGAACCGTCAACCAGACGTGCCAGCCGACCGTTCAGCGGACGGGGCATCTGGCCGTGGACGGCGGACCGCGAGCCATTACGCTGCGCCTGTGACCGCATCTGCAGTTGCCAGTCGACCTGCAGTCGTGGTGATCCTGGCCGCGGGCGAGGGCAAGCGCATGCGATCAGCCACACCCAAGGTCCTCCACATGGTTGCCGGTCGCTCCCTGTTGGGCCATGTGATTGAGGCCGCCTCGGCTCTGGAGCCAGAGCACCTGGTGGTTGTGGTTGGCCACAGCCGTGATCTCGTGGTTGCCCACGTTGCCGAGATCGCCCCATGGGCCATGACCGTCGTGCAGCACGAGCAGCGTGGAACGGGCCATGCCGTCCG
>JAULZL010000401.1:0-23897 GCA_032117355.1 Candidatus Nanopelagicales bacterium | reverse complement strand
CTCAGGGTGAACCATGCCGCGTGGCGCATGCGGAATAGCAGAGTGGTGGGAGACTGTTGCACGTACCAGACGCAAGACATGCCGGTGGGACGAACCTGCTGGATGAAACCGCTGGAGGTGCCCCGCACATGACGACCACGATGACCGCCCCCGTGTTGAGCACGACAGACCGCTGCGATCGCTGCAACGCCCAGGCCTACGTTCGAATCGTCCTGCCGGGTGGCTCTGATTTGCTGTTCTGCGGTCATCACTGGAGTCGCCACGAGCCTGCACTTCGCCCGCAGGCCATTGAGATCGTCGACGAAACTCATCGGCTGATTGAGGCCCCTGCGGCCGATACCCGCTGACGTGCATCCGTAGGCTCCGCCCATGGAGCCAGTGCGCGTCGAGCACGTCGGACACGTCCGCATCGCCACCCTCGCCGAACCCGATCGACGCAATGCCCTCAGTCGTGAATTGCTACTGGCCCTCATCGCGTCGGTCGCTGATCATGACGGGATCCGCGCACTAATCATTCGCGCCGAACCCGGGGTCTCCGTGTGGTCGGCGGGGCACGACATTTCCGAGCTGCCGCAGGACGGCAGTGACGCACTCGCGTGGGTGAATCCACTGGAAGAGTTGTTTCGACATGTCAGGCAAGCACCCTTCCCCGTGATCGCCGCGGTGGAGGGCTCGGTCTGGGGAGGTGCCTGCAACCTCGTCCTCGCGTGCGACTTGGTGGTCGCCACCCGGGACTCCACCTACGCGATCACGCCTGCGAAACTAGGCATCCCCTACAACTCCGCTGGCGTAGCCCACTTCCTGAGCGCCCTGCCGCTCAACATCGCCAAGGAGATGTTCTTCACCGCGCAGCCAATGTCGGCCGAGGCACTTGCCAACTACGGGGTGATCAACCGACTCGTTACGGACTCTGCGGAGCTTCAGACCGAAGCCCTTGACCTTGCTGAGCGAATTGCCGCACTGGCCCCGCTGGCGATCAGGGCGATCAAGTCGGAGATGACCGCCCTGACGGATGCCCGGCCGATCAACGCGGACCTCTTCGAGAACCTCACCTCGCTGCGACGTACGGCGTGGCGTAGCGCCGACTACGCGGAGGGCCTAGCGGCCTTCCATGGTCGGCGCATCGCGCGGTTCGAGGGACGCTAGTCCAGGTAGTCGCGCAGGACCTGTGAGCGAGATGGATGCCGCAACTTCGACATGGTCTTGCTCTCTATCTGCCTAATCCGCTCACGGGTGACGCCATAGACCTTGCCGATCTCATCCAGGGTCTTGGGCTGTCCGTCGGTGAGGCCGAACCGCATGCGCACAACCCCGGCCTCACGATCGGAAAGGGTGTCGAGGACGGATTCCAACTGCTCCTGGAGCAGGGTGAATGAGACGGCATCGGACGGGACGATGGCCTCGGAGTCCTCAATGAGGTCGCCGAACTCACTGTCGCCTTCCTCACCTAGCGGCGTATGCAGGGAGATGGGCTCCCGGCCGTACTTCTGGACCTCAACGACCTTCTCAGGGGTCATGTCGAGTTCCTTCGCCAACTCCTCGGGGGTTGGCTCGCGGCCGAGGTCCTGCAGCATCTGGCGTTGAACACGTGCCAGCTTGTTGATGACCTCAACCATGTGGACCGGGATACGAATGGTGCGCGCCTGGTCGGCCATCGCCCGGGTGATCGCCTGGCGAATCCACCAGGTGGCGTAGGTCGAGAACTTGTAGCCCTTGGTGTAGTCGAACTTCTCTACCGCACGGATCAGGCCGAGGTTGCCCTCCTGGATGAGGTCCAGGAAGAGCATTCCGCGACCGGTGTAGCGCTTGGCCAATGACACGACCAGACGCAGGTTTGCCTCCAGCAGGTGGTTCTTGGCGCGTCGACCATCCTCGGCGAGCCACTCAAGGTCACGCTGGCGCTTCTTGTCGAGCTTGCGGCTGTCGTTGAGCATTTCCTCGGCAAAGAGACCAGCTTCAATGCGCTTGGCGAGCTCAACCTCCTGCTCTGCGTTGAGCAGGGGAACCTTTCCGATCTGCTTGAGGTAATCCTTGACCGGATCTGCCGTAGCGCCGGCGACCGTAACGGTCTGGATTGGCTCATCAGTGTCGTCGACATCGGAGATGACGAAGCCCTGCTCCTCGCCCTCACCCTCGGCCTCACCCTCGGCCTTGGGAGCCTCCGGTTCTTCGGCCACCTCGGCAATGTCCTCGGCGATGTCGGCCTCAAGCTCAACTTCGAGGACGGCGACCTCCTCAAGCTCCTCAGCCGCGACATCCTCCGCGTCGACGGGGACGACGATGCCGTCCTCCGTCTCAATGACCTCGATCATCTCCTCGTCACCCACGACGTCGGCGGTTGCCTTCTTAGTCGGGGTGGCCTTCTTGGCAGCAGCAACCTTCTTCGCCGGGGTCGCCTTCTTCGCCGGGGCTGCCTTCTTGGCGACAGCGGCCTTCTTCGCCGGAGTCGCCTTCTTCGCTACTGCAACCTTGCTTGCAGGCGTCGCCTTCTTGGCCGGTGCGGCCTTCTTCGCCGGAGCGGCCTTCGTGGCCGGTGCGGTCTTCTTCGCTGTTGCCATGTGCGGCGTCAGTGCCCCTTCGCTGTCCCTAGGCATTTGTCCCACGAGGATGGCCCGTGTCAAGCCACATGGGCTTGGACGGGCCTGAATATGTTCACCTTACGGCACGAGTACGGCTCTCGCCTGACCGACCCTCACCCGGGCCGTTGACTCCTGGATGACCGGGCCGGTCACCTCGAAGGGGCCAAGCCCATCGATCGTCACCGTCGCCGTCCAGGTCGTGGTTACCCGTACCTGTTGCGGACCGCCCCGCCGGTAGGCATGGGCCACGGTGAGGTCCGGATAGCGGCTCCCGGGACTCCGGGTCGTCAGTTGTGAACCATCGCCAAACTCCCACGTCCAGCGCGGGACCGGCGCCAGGATCACCGTGACTCCCGCGACCACGTGCTCGCTCGGGGGGATCGAAGCCGGCTGACCCGAGTGGAAGACCACCGGAAGGTAGGGCAACACTCCGGCTGGCGGCTGGAAGGTGATCCCACCGGCAGGCAGGGACCTCTCAAACTCCTCGCGAATCTCTGACTCGACACTGTCCACCGTGACCGGCCCTGATGGCGGGATGCACACCACGCCGAGGTCCTCCCAGGAGCGTCCGGCGTCGCGGCTGATCCATGCCCGCAGAAGCTGAAATGCATTCGGACAGCCCCGAGTCACCGATCGGCATCCGGTAGATCCCGCATCGTCTAGGCAAGGATCGGTCATCCGCCAACGGCATTCGGCGCAATCGGCGACGCGAACCCTGGTCTCCTGATTCACGGACCCGGGAAGGACGAGTCCACCGCTCCCGATGTAGCGGTCCGATTCATCATCGCCGATGACGTCCGCAGCGTGGGCTGCCGGCATGAACGGCGTCCACCATCCGACAGCCACGATCAGTAGTGCTGGGATTAGCCGAACCAGATGCTTGGGTCGATGCTTGGGTCGATGCTTGGGTCGATGGTTGATCCGGCCTTGCAGGCGGCATGAGCCACCTGGTGCTGAGCGGTTGATCCGGTTTCGGGGGGCTGACATGCCCGCACGGTAAGCGCACCTGGACGGCCGGCCAAGACCTCACAGCGCGACCTGTGGATATCCGGGGCTGTGGACGGCTATAGCCATGCCCTAGGTGGCCGGTGGTACCCGCTCCACCGCTACTCGCACGTAGTCGGCAACCTGGTCGTCCTCGACCAGGAACCCATCGTGTCCGAAATCGGATCGCACGACGTGGAGGCCATCAGCACCCGGCGCGTGGTCGACGATGTGCTGCTGCTGATAGAGAGGAAAGAGTCGGTCCGTGTCGATCCCGACCACGGTTAGCGGTGCGGTCATGGTTCCCAAGACCGCCTGAACTCCCCCGCGGTCAACGCGTCCGGGGCCCCATCCGAGATCGAACAGGGTCATGGCATCGGTCAGCGCAATGTACGTATTGGCATCAAATCGTCGCGCCAGCTTGTCAGCCTGATGGTCCAGATATGACTCCACCGCAAACCGTCCTGAGCGCGAGCCCCCATCGAAATCAAATGGATCCTCGCCGGGCTGGGCTTCCCGGTCGAATCGCATCCGAAGCTCGCCCTCGCTGCGGTAGGTCAGGTGAGCGACCCGTCGCGCGATGCCCATCCCGCGGTGTGGCCCGTACCCGGGCTCAGCGTCGTAAAAGTCCCCGCCAAGGAAGCCTGGATCTGACTTGATCGCGGCAATCT
The DNA here is from genome assembly GCA_032117355.1 of Candidatus Nanopelagicales bacterium. Lineage (GTDB taxonomy): Bacteria > Actinomycetota > Actinomycetes > S36-B12 > S36-B12 > REEB460. Next base: position 19,663 of record JAULZL010000401.1, on the reverse strand, counting down.
GGACAGCGTGGGTGCCGATCTGGTCAGCGCTCACCGACGCCGCCGTCCCAAGAACGAGCCCGCTGCGAACCCGGTCGGGATACGCGACGAGCCACTCGAGAACTCGCATCCCACCGAGTGAGGGACCAAGCATGAGTGCCCAGGAGTCGATTCTGAGGGCATCGGTCAGCGCGAGTTCCACGTCGACCATGTCGCGCACGGTGATCGTGGGAAATCGGCTGCCCCAGGGTCGCCCCTGTGGATCAGCCGAGGACGGGCCGGTCGTTCCCTGGCATCCGCCCAGAACGTTCGCGCAAACGACGAACCATCGATCCGTATCAATCGCGCGTCCCGGCCCTACCAGCCCGTCCCACCAGCCGGCCGTCATGTGCCCAGGTCCAGCCGGTCCGCAGACATGGGAGTCGCCGGTCAGCGCATGGCAGATGTACACCGCATTCGAACGATCCTCATCCAGGGTTCCCCACGTCTGGTACGCCACGCGCAACGCAGGAAACTCGAACCCAGACTCAGTACGGAATGGCCCGAGATCGATAAAGGAACGCTGGCCAACAGGATCTCCCTCCCGCCAGGCAGCGCTGGCAGGAGGGAGACCCTCATACGACAGGGGGCCGTAGCCGGCCGAAGTCGACAAGGAAGCGGTCAGGACTTTGCGGCCCGGAAGCCAGCCTCAAGGTCAGCCAGGATGTCCGTGATGTTCTCGATGCCGACCGCGAGCCGAACCAGGCCCGGTGTCACGCCGGCAGCGAGCTGCTCCTCGGCAGACAACTGCGAGTGGGTCGTCGACGCCGGATGGATAACCAGGCTTCGCACATCACCGATGTTGGCAACGTGGCTGTGCAGTTCCAGCCCCTCGACGAACTTGCGTCCAGCCTCGAGTCCCCCGTCGATTTCGAAGGCAAGAACACCGCCCGTTCCCTTGGGCGAGTACTTCTGCGCGAGCGCATGCCATGGGCTGGAGGCAAGGGCCGCGTAGTTGACGGAAAGGACCTCCGGACGGGCTTCCAGCCAGGTGGCGACAGCCAGTGCGTTCTGCACGTGCCTCTCCATGCGCAGAGACAGAGTCTCCAGGCCCTGCGCGATAAGGAAGGCGTTGAACGGTGACGCAGCCGAGCCGAGGTCGCGCAGCAGTTGCACGCGTGCCTTGAGGATGAAGGCCAGGTTCGCCCCGAAGGCGGATCCGACGCCAAGATCACGTGCGTACACAAGGCCGTGGTAGCTCATGTCGGGCTGGTTGTAGTTCGGGTAGCGATCGGGGTACTGCGCGTAGTCGAAGGTTCCGCCGTCCACGATCGCGCCGGCGATCGCGGTGCCGTGGCCACCCATGTACTTGGTCGCCGAGTGCACGACCACGTCCGCGCCCCACTCCAGCGGGCGGATGAGGTACGGAGTGGCGATCGTGTTGTCGACGATCAGCGGGACTCCCACCTCATGGGCGACGCCGGCGACTCCCTCGATGTCCAGAATGTCGTTCTTCGGGTTGGAGATCGTCTCGCCGAAAAACGCCTTGGTGTTCGGTTGAACCGCTGCGCGCCAGGAATCAAGGTCATCGGGGTTCTCGACGAAAGAAACGGTAATGCCGAGCTTGGGCAGGGTGTAGTGGAAGAGGTTGTACGTGCCACCGTAAAGGGACGGGCTGGAGACGATGTGATCGCCAGCTTCGGCCACGTTCAGGATCGCCAGGGTTTCGGCAGCCTGACCACTCGCGACCAAGAGGCCCCCGACGCCACCCTCGAGGGCGGCAATTCGATCCTCGACCACGGCCTGGGTCGGGTTCATGATTCGGGTGTAGATGTTGCCGAACTCCTTCAGGCCGAAGAGATTCGCCGCATGGTTGGTGTCGTTGAAGGTGTACGAGGTCGTCTGGTAGATCGGAAGGGCACGGGCGTTCGTTGCGCTGTCCGGTGACTGACCGGCGTGGATCTGCTTCGTCTCAAAGGACCAGTTGCTCATGGTTTATGCCTTTCGGAATCGGAATATGAGGTGATGACGGGCCGCATGGCGGCAGGGAACGAACGTCCTAGAACGCACGATCGGGATCGCACGAACAGAATCGGTCTTACAGGGGCTCGGTGTGGCGCACGAGGCGCGAGACCTAGCCGCAGGTCATTCGACAACAGCACATAAGGAGACCTCGCTTCATCCACCGGGGTCTTGCCCTGTGCAAGACCCGCGCTTGCCCACATGGGGCCTGGTCTTCACCCGGAGCACCCCACCGCGGTGGAGGGTTGCCGTTCAGCAAGCCGGGGCTTTGCGCTGGAACTCTTGACCGGGCAACACAATACGAGATCCCCGGGGAGGTGCGCCACCCCGGGGATCCTGATCCGCATCAAACGACCGTGGCCCTTGGCGACGGCTCGCCCGTCCGGCACTGGTCATAGGACAACTGAGCCATCACGTCTCGCCAGGAGGCCGGCGGCAGGCCGCTGAGAATCGAACGGTCAACGAGGTGGGCAAGTGAGTAGCACGCGTCATCGGCCAGGGCGCGCTGCACCGCTGCCCCCGCTCGCACTCCGTCACCGCACAGCCACGCCGCGATCGCAGTACAGGTCGCGATGGGCGCGATGAAGCCCGTCGGGGCTGCACGCAGCAGCGGACTCAACGATGCGACGACCTCGCGAGGATCAGGGCAGTGGGCCAGATTCCACAGCAGGCTGTCCCGCACCCGAATGTCATGCAGGGAGACGAGCAGGCCAGCACCAGCCCCTTCAACCGCAGCCTCGCCACGAAAGACAGGCTGGAAGGACGCAATCTGCTCGTCCCGCCACTGCTGCAGGCTGGCCGAGGCGTTCGTTGCGCGCGCGAACCTGGCATCAAGCTTCCTCACCACCCGGTTCACCCGGGTTGCCATGCGGATCGCGGCAGATTCGTCCGCCTCCAACGTCCGGACAACGTCCTGCCGCGATGGCTCAATGGCCCCTGCAAGCCGTGAGGCAACCTCCCGAGCGATGTCTTCATCGATCTGCCGCCCCTGCGGCGGGCAACAGGGCTCCTCGCACAGATAGCTCCACCAGCGACCACCGCTCACATGCAGCGCATCCAGGCAGGTGATCTCACGCGCGGCTAACCGTCGTCGAATCGACTCGACCAGGTCAACGCGCAGGCCGTTCGCCGCAGTGGGATCGGCGCCAAAGATCACCACCACGGCCGCGTCGGACACGGCATGGCAGGCCAGTGCAACGAGGGACTCGGCGTCGAGTGCCGACTCGGGCGCCGGCAGGTCAACCCGCTGGGTCAGCGTGATCCGATCCTCGCGGATCCAGACGATGACGATGCTGTCCATCGGCTGAAAGCCGAGCAGGTGCGGCACGGCCGCGACAACCGAATCAGGGCCGACCAGGATGCAACGGGCGGAGACTTCGTCCGCCTCAGGATTGGTGGAATTCATGCACCGCACCCTGACGAGCGCAGAATCACCCGGCCAGAGCTGTCAGCACCGCTGTGGACGCAACCCTCGCCTAGCGATCGGCTGTGGACGCGGCAGGCTAGGACCCGGGATCGATGTCCAGAACCTCGCAGGGCCAGGCACCGGAGGGTGAGTCGACCCACACCGTGTGCCCCACTCGAGCACCGAGCAGAGCGATAGCCAGCGGCGAGCGGGCAGACACCCGCTCATCGTCGAGGAATGCCTCCTCTGGATGCACGGGGCGGACCCACGACTCCTCGTCGAACATTCGCACTCGCGCGCGGACGCCAAGGTCGACTCGGCCGTCGTGAGCGGCTGGATCCCGGTCGATCACCTCGGCAACGGCAATGAGCGCGTCCAGTGAATCGGCCTCTGCGAGCAAGCGCTCAAACTCGGCAACAACCCGCTCGTCCCGATCGGACTCCACCAGGAGGGGCCGAATGTCCGGTAGGCGCCGCTCGCGGATGTCAGCGACGCGCTCAATGAGCCTGCTTCGCCCTTCTGCCGTCAGGAACGGACGTCCCCCTCGCTCGCCTGGCCATTCCACCTGCTGCGTCATCGACATTGCGACTCCGTTCCTTGGGTCCGACCAGTAAAGCAACGCGGCAGGCGAACCATGACGAATGACCGGTCACAGGCCATGCAGCATTACCCAGAACATGCAGCACTACCCAGAACATGCAGCACTACCCACAAGACGGCATGACCCAGAAGGCACCGAAGATGGCTACCGGGATCCCGTCTGCTACTGCGCGTCGATCGCGGGCCACCGAGTCAAGTCGGGATACTTCGGCTCAATTCCATCGCCCGAGGAGCGGCCCTGAATGCGGCGGACGACCCACGGACTCAGGTAGGCGCCGGCCCATCGAGCATGGGATACCGCTCGTTGTGCCGTAGAGACGTAGGACCGCGGCCTTGGGGTGCGCCAGGAGTCGTCGCCGACTCCCAGTGCGTCAAGGGCACAGGCCGCTGCCAAGGCATGGCCCGATGGCGAGAGATGCAGTCGATCGTCGTCCCAGAATCGATCTTCATCGAAAGCCGCGACGTCCCAAAAGTCAACGAGATAGCAGCCGTAGTGCTCAGCGATAGCCCGTACGGCGCTGTCGTAGCGCTTCAGGCGATCCCGAACCACGCCCATCAGACTGGATCGACGCGCGGGATCGCCGAAGGCGAAGACCAGCACGTCACATCCGGTGGCCCGCAGCGCGCGAATGCTCTGCTCGACGGCGGTAGCCGCTGCTCGAAGGTCGAAGTCCCGCCGCAGTGCGTCATTGACACCAGCCGCGAAGGAGACAAGGTCTGGCTCGAGGGCGATTGCGGCGGGCACCTGCTCGCGGGCGACCTCGCCCACCAGTCGGCCTCGAACGGCGAGGTTGGCATACCTGAGATCAGGATTGTGCTCGGCCAGCGCGTTCGCCACCCGGTCGGCCCACCCGCGGTGCCGACCTCGGGCATCCAACTCGTCCGCAAGACCCTCGGTGAAACTGTCCCCCACCGCGACGTAGCGCCCCCACGAATGAGGCGCTGCCGTGTCCCGACTCTGCATGGGGCCAGCCTAGGCAGGTGGCGGTTCGAAACGGGCCTGGCAAGAGCCGCGCCCGACCAGCAAGAAGCTCGGCCGCCGAAGGCTTCCCCTCCCGCGACGACCGAGCACTCTTAACGTAGGTGACCGCAGCTGTCCGTCGGCGGATCGACACGCCGTGCCACTCGTTGCGTCGCCAGTCCGGCTACGCATCCACAGCGCGCGTCTGAGACCGGGTGGCCTCAACGCGTCGGGCTCCTGGGTCCAGCGAGCAAGCGGCCCGCCCCGCGATACCAGGACAGCAGCGCGGCTATCCCGATGATGATCTGCGGCACATAGGACGATGCCCGCCACACCAGATCGGCCGCGGTTGCAGTGCCCGAATCCACCCCGTAACTGACGAGCAGGCCGATCATCAGGGCATCGACCGTCCCCAATCCACCCGGGGTGATCGGAAGCATCAGTCCTAGCTGGCTGACGGCAAAGGCCCCGAACACCACGAGAATCGATGATCCAGCGGCGTCCCAGCCTTCAATCCCGCGCAGGGCCACGTACAGGATCAGGAATTGAGTGAACGAGACGGCAACCTGGGCAGCGGTGATAGCCGCCCACCTTCGCTTGAGGAGGTCGTACATGCTGGCTCGGAAGGACGTGAGCGGAGCGACGAGATCCACCCCGCGTAGGGCCTTGACGCGCTTACTGAGTGGCGCGGCGACTCGGTTTCCAAGTCCGCCCACTCGAACGGCCAGGGAGGGTGACCTCATGACAAGCACGAATACGACCACGGCCGCGACCAGGATTCCGAGGCCGATGATGGCCGTGGCGACGTGAGCCGCGCCATTCTGACCCGAGAGGGACAGCGCGGCGACCCCCATGATCGGAAAGCCAAGGCTGACGAAGGTGCTCCAGATGCCCACGGCCGTGATTGCTGACGTTGCGGCAGCCGGCGCTACTCCATGTGAGGACAGCATTCCGAATTGGACGGCAAGTCCGACGGCACCGCCGCCTGGCACCCCATTGCTGATGGCAAAGGCTGCCTGGTTCACCTGCTCGGAGGGCCAGAACCTCAGGCCGGGCGTGGCCGCCATGAAGGGGAATCCGTAGGACGCCAGGTAGATGACGACCATCACGCCGATCAGCACGATGGCTGCAGTGCCCATCCCGGTGAGGGCGTCCCACGCCTGGGAGTAACTGCCGATCTGCGGGATGACCTTCCAAAAGATCAGAATGATCACCGCGAGCCCGACGATCCCAAGGACGATCGACTTGCGCTTGTCCAAGGTCACACTGGACGGATCCGAAGGCATGCCGCGAGCCTGCCATATCCACGGGCAGTGAGACTGCTGTATCCACGGGCAGTGAGACTGCTGTATCCACGGGCAGTGAGACTGCTGTAACCGTCCGCAGGGGGGGCATGATCGCGTCAGTCCAGGCACTTGGCAGTATTCACGTCATGCGGCTGGACCACATCTCGTACGCCTGCACCTCGTCCGAGCTCGTCGACGTCGTGCAGCGGATCGGCTCCGACCTCGGAGCCACCTTCCGCGACGGCGGCCGTCACCCCCAATTCGGGACTCGAAACTTCGTCCTGCCGCTCGCCGGCGGAAGTTACATCGAGGTCGTATCGGCGCTGGACCACCCCGCAGCGGAGAAGGCGCCTTTCGGCCGAGCCGTCTCCCGCAGGGCTGCTGACGGGGGCGGCTGGCTCGGATGGGTCATCGCGATAGATGACATCTCGACCATCGAGGCTCGACTAGGTCGCGAGGCCGTGTCGGCCCATCGCATTCGGCCCGATGGCCTCCGGTTGAACTGGCGCCAGATCGGCGTGCTCGACCAGATGGAAGACGCGCAACTCCCCTTCTTCGTGGAATGGGACGTAGATTCGACCGATCACCCGTCCGCAGGTGGCTCGCCGGTGCGTATTGAGCGGATCGAAATGTCCGGCAGCTCAGAGACGATCGCCGACTGGCTGCAATCCCCGATCGACCAGCCCCTCGACGAGGTCGACGTCACCTGGGTGGAAGCCGATGAGCCGGGCGTCGTGGCGGTCTGGTTCGCCACCCCGAATGGATCCGTTCGAGTCGACTAGCACAACGACAGGCACGTGGGAGGGACGTTCGATGAGTGGCTTTGACGTTACCCGGGCCCAGGACATGCACTGGGAGAAGAACGTGCTGGGCTCTACCGTCACCCGGCTGCGTACCGACGGGGCGATGCTCACGATCGTCCACGGCCGACAGGGGGATGTCGTTCCGGCTCACGGATACTCCAAGGGATGCGTGACCTACGTGGTTTCCGGCCGAATCGACGTCGACGGCCAAGAGCTCAACACCGGTGACGCAGGTACATATATCGCTCCCGGCGGATACTTCTCGGTCAAGTTCCTCGAGGATTCGGTGTATGTCGTCGCCCGGGCCCCGCAGGACGAAATCACCATCCCGGACATCGGGGAGCGAGCGGCGCATCACCTCGATGCCTAGCAGGTGGCCATCAGGCAAGGCCTAGAGTTCGGCCATGGCTGACAACGACGGAATCCCGGACACCCTCAAGACGCTATCCGGCATCACCTGGCGAGTTCTGGTCCTCGTTGCGGGATTCGTCCTCTTCGCTTGGCTGCTGAACGCGATCCTCCCGGTGGCATTCGCACTGTTCTTCGCGATGCTCGTGACCGCCTGGACCGCGCCGGTCATGAAACTGCTGAACAAGTTCTTGCCCAAGGTCATCGCGATGATTCTGGCGCTGTTCGCAATCGCGACGGCCATTCTCGTCATACTCGGCAGCGTCATTCGCTCGACGATCGACGAGGGCCCCAAGTTGGTCGCCTCCATCGGAAGTGGCTTCGACGAGATCGAGTCCTGGGCCAAGACTGGCCCCCTCCACATGTCCGATGCGGAATTCTCAAAGGCCCTCGATCAAGTCCAGTCGTTCGGCGAGGGCATGCTCAAGGGGCTCGCCGGCGACGCCTTCGGCGCCCTCGGCTCAGTGGGCACGCTCATCATTGCGGGTTCGGTTTTCATCTTCGGCGTGATCTTCTTCCTCCTTTCGCCCGAGAAGGTCTGGGGTTGGCTGGTGAGCTGGATGCCGCGGCCCGTACGCGAGCACGTGGACGTATCCGGCCACATTGCCTGGGACTCCATCTCCGGCTACACCCGGGGCATCGTGATCGTGGCGTTCTGCGATGCACTTCTTGTCTTCATCGGACTTTCGATCATGCGGGTTCCCCTCGCTCCCGCCCTGGCCGCAGTCGTGTTCATCGGTGCCTTCATTCCGGTCATCGGGGCACCCATCGCGACCTTCTTTGCAGCGATCGTGGCCCTCGCTGAGCGCGGACCGGTCGTCGCATTGCTCGTCGTCCTGCTGACCATCGTTGTCGGCTCCTTCGACGGGGACGTCCTGCAGCCACTCGTCATGGGCAAGGCGGTCAACCTTCATCCACTGGCCATCGTCTTCGCGATCGCGGCGGGAAGCATCGCCCTCGGGATCATTGGTGCACTCATTGCCGTCCCCATCGCAGGAGCCGTATACGGGGTTGCCAAGTACGTCACGAATCGTGATCCCGAGCGGCCCTTCGACCCGAGTCAACCCACGGAAGTCGCGGCCACCTAGACCAGACCTGAACGAATGGGTACCGAACACGTCTCTAGGTGATCGTCCACTAGGCCGCATGCCTGCATGGCGGCATAGGCCGTGATGGGACCGATGAAGCGAAAGCCCTTCGCCCGTAGGCCGGCGGCGAGGGCGGTAGACGAGTCCGTCGCAGCCGGAACCTCCGACAACAGGCTCGGCCGTGAACGGGTGGGCGGCGCGAAGGACCAGATCAGACGGTCCAGGCTCCCTGGTCCCTCGTGAGTCCACATGGACATCAGCGCCTGAGCATGGCCGATCACCGCATCGACCTTCGCCCGGTTACGGACGATCCCGGCATCGGCGAGCAGCCGTACCCGGTCGGCTTCGCCGTAGGAGGCGACCCGCACCGGATCGAAGTCGTCGAATGCAGCTCGAAAGGAACTCCTCTTGCGCAGGATCACAAGCCACGAGAGGCCCGACTGGAAGGCCTCGAGGCACAGTCGCTCGAACAGCGGCTGATCTCCCCGGACTGGCCGTCCCCATTCCACATCGTGGTAGCGCAGATACTCGGCGTCGGAAAGCGCCCACGGGCAGCGCGGCTGCCCGTCAGGGCCGGGGACAGCAACCTCAGACCGCACTGGCACCAGATCGCCAGCCGATCAGCATGCGATGACCCGTCGCACCCCGGTTTCGGCGTACTCATAGATCGCGAACTGCCCGAACTCCCGGGCCACCTGAAGTGCGGTTTCCGTCGGCAGGCCCCAGACCAGGAATCCCTCCTCGGCAAATGACCCGTCTGGCGCCGAGCCGTCAGCCCGCCAGACCTCGCATCCCGCTGCCGCCAATCGGGCCCGCAGGAAGTCGTTTCGCTGACGGTTCACTTCATCGCCGGGCCGCTCGAAACCGGGGTTCCAGGCCGTCATTACGCAGGCCCGCTGTTGCCGCAGGGCGCAGACCAGCGCGGGATCCACCCAGGCGGTGATTGGGTCCGGATCGGCCGGATCGCAGGCGCTGACGATGGTGGACTCGTATGCCTCGAAGAGCTCCTCACGACCGGTCATTCGTGTCCCCTTCCATCACCAGGCGACCATACGACAGGGATCCCGCCGGTGACTCTGGCAGACTGTTGGCCCCGTCGCGGCCACCGTCCACCAGCCGCGCCTGGGCAAGGAGGTTTTTGTGGAGGGTGCGCTCCGCGACGAGCAGGTGCATCTTGATGCCTGCTACCACCTCCTCTCCGACCTCCAGATCCAGCTCGAGGAGCGCATCGAGTCGATCAGCAGAGCGCCGTCCACTGGGACGGGTCAGGACCTGATCGAGCGAGATGCCATGCTCGACCTGCTCATTCGCCAACTTCAGTCTGCCCGGGCAGCCGGCAGCCGGCTGTGCTTCGGCCGCATTGACAGCACGGACGGCACCTGCCACCACATCGGCCGCATCGGCCTGCGTACGCCGGCCGGGGATCCGGTCGTCCTGGACTGGCGGGCGCCAAATGCCGCCCCCTTCTATCAGGCAACGGCGGCTCATCCAATGGGAGTGTCTCTGCGGCGGCGGATCGTCACCCGGGATCGCACCGTCACCCATATCGAAGACGAGGACCTCAACGATCCGACCGCGACCACAACATCCGGCAGTGCGGCATCCGCGGTCGAGGCTCCGCGCGAAGGACGCATGGGCGACATCGTTGCCACGATCGCAGCCGACCAGGACGCCATTATCCGTAGCCCGCTCAACCAGGTCACCGTTGTAGAGGGCGGGCCGGGGACGGGCAAGACCGTGGTTGCCCTGCACCGGGCCGCCTGGCTGCTCTACACCCATCGGGATCGGCTGGCCAAGGATGGCGTACTGGTGATCGGCCCGTCCCCCACCTTCCTGCACTACATCGACCAGGTCCTCCCCAGCCTGGGCGAGACCGACGTGGTCCTACAGACCCCGGGTCAGCTCTACCCCGGGATCGATGCGCGCATCCAGGACTCTGACGAGGTGGCCGCCATCAAGGGTGACCTGCGGATGGCCCGGGTCATCGCAGCCGCGGTTCGCTCACGGATTCGAGTTCCTGAGCGTGGCCTCACCATCACCCTGGATGACGGGATGTCCCTGACCCTCAGCGCTCGAGCCTTCCGTGAGGCACGCCGCGCCGTCCCGCGCTCGGCCAGCTTCCATGCTGGCCGAGAGCCCTTTCTGACCAGGCTCCTGCAGCACCTGGCGACCGAGCGAGCCCGGGCTCTGCGGGAGGATCCGGGTGACGCCGAGGTCCGTGGTGGCCACATCGCCGACCTCGTGGAGGACGTGAACGTCCGGCGGACACTCAACTTGATGTGGCTGCCGACCACCCCCGAGCGGCTCGTCGGTCGCCTCTTCGCCGAGCCCGATCTTCTGGCCGAATGCTCGGAGGGGATCCTGTCCCCCGCCGAGCAGCAAGCACTCCTGCGACCGATGTCACACCAGTGGACCGTCGACGACGTTCCCCTGCTGGACGAGGCCGCCGACCTACTGGGCCCGTGGGACCCACAAGCCCAGCGCCGGTCCGCGCAGGAGCGGGCCGAACGACGCCAGGAGATCGACCACGCCCAGCAGGCCCTCGCCGACACCGGGATGAGTGGCTGGATTGACGCGGCGGGGCTGGTCGACCGGATGTCGAGTGGCGCCCTGATGAGCACGGTTGCCGAGCGGGCCGCGGCTGACCGCACCTGGGTCTTCGGGCACATCGTCGTCGACGAGGCCCAGGAACTATCCGCGATGGCCTGGCACGTCCTCGCTCGTCGGGCCACCCGACGATCGATGACCATCGTCGGGGACCTGCAACAGGCAAGCCATCCCGCCGGACCACGAACCTGGCAGGAAGCCCTCGCCGAGGTGCGGGGAACGGTCGATCTCCACTCGCTCACCGTCACGTACCGCATCACGCGGCAGATCGCAGAGGAGGCTACGCGCCTGCTCACCGAGGCCGGCGGTCAAGCACCCGACCTGCAGCCTATTCGCGAAGGCGATCCGGTGGCCCAGATGAGAGTGCCGATCCAGGACCTTGCCGAAACCATCCTGGCGCAGGTAGCAAGCCGCGAGGGTCGGGCGGCGGTGATTGTCCCGGACACAGATGCAACTTCGCTGGCAGCCCTGCTCACCGACGCGAGTTCGGAGTTCGGCGCCGGGGATCTCGCACTTGACGCACCGGTGGCCGTGCTCACCGCCCGCGACACCAAGGGACTGGAATTCGATCAGGTGTTCGTGGTGGATCCACACCGCATCAGCACGCAGGGCCGGCAGGGTTCAGACATCTACGTCGCGGCCACCCGGGCTACGAAATACCTCCACCTGCTCACCGTCGTGCGCTGACACACCGGCATAGCGACGCGGCTCAGCGGATCGAAGCAGCCGAGACCCCGAGGTGCCGGATGAGGAATTCAGACCTTTCACGCCAAGCCCGTTCAGTGACCCGAGACCTCGGGGCAAGGAGTTCGTAACCGTGCGGAACACCCTTGCGCACGTGGTACTCCACGTCCGCCCCGGCAGCTGCCAGGCGGGTCGCGAACTCCTCGTCCTCTTGCAGGAAGAGATCCAGGGTGCACGACTCGATGAAGGTCGGCGGCAGGCCCGTGAGGTCCGTGGCACGAGCGGGAGCGGCGTAGGGCGACACATCCGGCCCTCCCGCCGCCGGACCCAGCAGACAGCCCCACCCAGTGGCGTTGTCATCGGCCGTCCAGGTCATCAACCGGGAGGGCTTTTCCGGTGCCGTCGTCCGGTCGTCGAGCATGGGGTAGACGAGCAACTGGCAGGCAAGTGCAGGGCCGCCTTCATCTCGCAGGCGCAGGACGGCGCCGGCCGCGATGCCTGCCCCAGCGCTGTCACCCGCGATCGCAATCAGCCTGGCGTCGATCCCTAGTTCGTCCGCATGGGAGTGAACCCAGCGAATTGCGTCCACCACGTCGTCGAGGCCAGCCGGGAACGGATTCTCCGGTGCCAAGCGGTAATCAATCGCAATGACCGGCACCCGTGCCAAAGCCGCGTACCGCGCACACCGCGAGTCGTAGCCATCGAGAGTGCCCATGATCATGCCGCCACCATGGACGTACACGACACAGGCCCGCGCATCAGCACCCCGCACTCGATAGAGCCGAGCCGGAATGCGGTGGCCGCCCTCCCCGAGCATCGAGATGCTGGCGATTGTCACCTCGGGCGGGATCGGCAGATCAGCGGCCAATGTCAGGGACATCGCATCGCCGGTAGACCGCCGACCCTGCCAGTCCCCCACCGGCAGTGCTTCCGGCATACCGAGAGCCCGGACCCGTCGAAGTCCGGCCGCCAGCACCTGAAGGTTCACCATGGCAGCCGATGATGCCATGGTGGACGTCAGCCGGCCATCTCCCGATGACGATTGCGAATCTCCACAGCGTCATCGATGCGATCCAGCAGAGCCTTCACGCACTCCGAATCGAGTTTGCCGAGGCCCGCCAGCCGGTTGAGTTCGGCCGACGCACGGCTGATTCCCCATGCTCGCTTGTACGGACGCCTGCTGGACAGGGCGTCAAAGACATCGGCCACCGCGACGATGCGTGACTCCAGGGGAATGCGATCACCGGTTAATCCGTGCGGATAGCCGCTGCCGTCAGGCGACTCATGGTGCAACTCGACGATGTTCAGCATCATTTGGTAGGCCGAGGTGCGTGCCAGGCCCAGGTCACGGGTGATCGACTCGACCATGTCCGCGCCCTTGAGGGCATGTGACTGCATGATCTCGCGCTCGTCCGCGGTCAGCGGGCCCTTCTTCAGAAGGACGCGGTCCGGGACGCCGATCTTGCCGACATCATGAAGGGGCGCGTAGAGGAAGACCCGCTCGACAAACTCGTCGGCGAGGTCGTGGCTGGCGGCCAGACCCTGGGCGATGATGCGGGCATACCGGGACATTCGCTCCAGGTGCGCGCCCGTCTCGAGATCCCGAAGTTCCGCGAAGTCTCGGGCGAGATGGACCGACCCCAGGATCGACTTGATGACCATGACCTCGTTGACGATGGCCAGTGCGATCAGTTGGCTGTAGACGAGCAGCTCACGCTGCACCTGCGGCGGGAAGGCATCCGCTTTCTTGGAGTCGAAAAAGAGGAATCCGATCAGGGCGTTGCCGCTGTAGAGCGGGACCGTGAAGGAAGACACGTAGCCCATCCCGATGACCCACGTGGAGTGCTCGGTCCCGGTGTCGATCTCATTGGGCAGATCATTGAGGGCACGGGCCTGACCGGTCTGCGCCAGCATCGACAGCGAGGCACTGCCCGCCAGCGGGAACTCATACGCTGCGAGGGGCACCCCCTCCCGGGTGCTGTTGATGAAGGTCTTCAGCACGCCGGCCTCGGAGTCGTACAGCGCGCACGCGATTCGATCGATATCCGGGGCAAGATCCAGCAACCGAGAGTGCAGTGCACGTAGGTGATCGCTCAGGCTGTCGAACTCGCCACGCACCAAACCCCGAGGCAGCAGGTTCGACCCAGCCGAGGCAGACCCCGCATCGATGCTCATTACCGTGTGGACCCCGTACCTCGTCAGCCCCTCGCACCCGAGATTACCCGCCCGCCAACGATGCGGCAGGGGCCTTGGTCCCAACCCACGGCGGCGCCTGACCAACGAGCCAGGACAGAGCAACTAGCGTGTGGTCATGTCTGAGGAACGCGCTATTGCTGCCATGGACGCGGCCGCACTCGACTATCGCCTCGTCCGCCACGGCCCGGTCAACAGCATTGAGGAGGCTGCGAACGCACGCGGAGTCGAGGTCTGCGACGTGATCAAGACGATCGTCATCCGGCGCGGTGTAGACGACTACCTATTCGTCCTGGTTCCCGGTGATCGGTCCATCTCATGGCCCAAGGCACGCGCGCTGCTCAACGTCAGTCGGCTCTCGCTGCCCGACGCTGCCGCGGCACGGGAGGCAACCGGCTACGAGCGAGGCACCATCACCCCGTTCGGTTCAACCCGGCCATGGCCGGTTCTCGCAGACGAACGATTGGCAGGTCACACCATTGCCCTGGGCGCGGGCGCTCACGGAGTCGCTGCCATCGTGGCAGCCGATGCCGTGCTGGCATCCCTGGGCGCGCAAAGTGCTGACCTGACCGAGACCGAAGGACGCTAGCCTGTCGATCCATGGCGCAACAGTCGGTTGGAGATGGCACCCAAGCCCGGACCGATGAGGGTCCGATCATCTGGCGTCGGCCGAGCAGGACCGGCCTCGTATTCTCGGCAATGTCCTTCGCCGCGGCCCTGGTGCCATCCCTGCTTCCGCGACCGCTCATTTTCCTGCTACTTCTCACCACGGTGGGCACCGTCGTCGGTTACGCGTTCGGGACGTTCGCCGGATGGCTTGCCGGGAAGATCCCATGGGTACGTCACCATCAGGGACCGCAGTGGGCCGGATGGCTCATCGCCGGAGTGACCTGGCTCGCCGCACTTGCCTTCACGCCGATCTCGGTCGGCTGGCAGGCCGAGCAGCAGAGCGCACTGGACATGCCCAACGCCCTGCCATCAAGCATCGTTCTGGTCTCGGTGACCGCAATCGCGGCAGCGCTGCTCCTTCTGCTTGGCAGGGCCTTGCGGCTGGCGACCAGGGCCATCGCAGCGCAGGTGTGCCGGATTCCGCCGCTGGCCCGCCGCGTGGCGAACCAACCGTCGGCCACCCGCCCACGCACGGTGCTGGCCGTTCGGATCCTGACCGCCGGCATGTTCCTGCTCATCGGCTACGGCCTTGTCCTTGCCGGGTTCACACTGCTCGTCTCGTCCTACAACCAGGTGAACGCCGACACCTCCGGCCAGGGCCCGGCCAACGGCGACAACAGCGGCAGCAGCGCTTCACTGGCCTCCTGGGAAACCCTCGGCAGGGAGGGACGGTACTTCGTCGGCAACACGATGAGCCCCGAGGCAATTGCGGCGATTACCCAGCAGCCCGCCGAGGTTCCGCTCCGCCTCTACGTGGGCATGCAACAGGGTGAGACGTACCAGGCCAGGACGAATCTCGCCCTCGCTGAGCTGGATCGGTCCGGTGCATGGGATCGCGAGTACCTGGCGATCATCGCCGTGACCGGCACCGGGTGGGTCGACCCCGACGCGATCAACAGCCTGGAGATCGTGACCGGTGGCGCATTGGCCAGCGTGGCCGTCCAGTACACCGCGGTGCCCAGTTGGATCGGCTTCGTCCTTGACCCGCAAACCACCCAGGATCAGAACGCCAACACCATCAATGCCATCCTGCAGGCCTGGCGAGCCAAGCCCGCGGACCAACGGCCCGAGTTGATCCTCTTCGGGGAGTCCCTGGGTGCCTTCGGCAGCCAATCGGCATGGCCCGCAGGCTCGAGCCCGTCGCAGGTGACCAAAGAGATCTCGCATGTCATCTGGGTCGGGCCGCCAGCGGAGTCACGTCTGTGGAAGCAGTGGCAGGCAGACCGCACCGCGGGCCCGGCTTGGCAGCCGGTCATCGACAGCGGTGACATTGCCCGGATCTTCATCAACAATGATGAACTGACGCAAGCGCCACCCTTGAATGGTCCTGCCATCACCTTCTCGGCACACCCGAACGACCCGGTCGTCTATTGGAGCCCGGACCTGCTATTCAACAGACCAGCCTGGATCGAGCCGCCACTGGGCCCAGGGGTCGACCCCCACATCCGATACTTCCCGATCATCACGTACCTATCCCTGGGCATGGACCTCATCAGCGGGGGCGGGCCACCAGAGGTGGGCCACAACTACAGCGGGGACATCGGCCCTGCAATCGCCCTGACCGTGAACCCCCCGGGTTGGTCACCAGAGAAGACGGCTGCCATGGATAGCGCCCTGCCAGGACTCCACTACCCCACCGGCTGACGGGCTCCTGGGCCTAGACCAGCCCGAGGGACTCGATCTTCGCCCGCAGCTGCGGATCGGATGGTTCTGTCAGGTGAGTGCCGTCCGGGAAGGTGATCACCGGGATCGACTGGGCACCTCCGTTGATGCCGACGGCTTGATCGCGCAAGGCATCGTCCTTGTCCACCTCCAGGTAGCGATAGGTAACGCCCAGTCGGTCCAGGAGCGCCTTGGACCGCCGGCAGTCGCCGCACCAGTCGGCCCCGTACACGTCAATGGACTGCTCGGACATCATGCTCCCCTTCGTCGGCGTTCGCCCCTTCCTGCAGGCGATCTCGCACGCACATCCTGTCAGTTGGTGAGTTCATCCAGCAGCATCAGCCGGGCGAGATCGGTTACCTTCGCGATCACCCGGGTTCGGGTCTCCGGCGCGGACCGGTTGCCACAGGCCCGGGTGTACACCCAGCGCTCCTCGCCCTCGATGTCCCCGTGGCCAGAGCCGTCGATTACCTCGCTGATGCCTGGCCGATGGGTCGCAAGGTAGCCGGACAGCGCTCCGTGGCGATTGCAGGGATTTGGCGGTGCCAGGACCGCCCGCATCGGGATGGCATCAAGGCTGGGGATACTTCGGCGAATCAATCCGGTGAGGCTGTCGACCCCGTCCACCAGGACGATGCCTGCCAGGGCTGGGCGGCCAGCCGAATCTGCCTGCATCCATGTTGCGCCGATCCAGCAGGCCGCGGCCGCGCCGGCCGAGTGCCCAACCAGGACCACCGGGGCCGGCAGCACCGCCAGGGCCGAGGCCAGTCGTTCGGCAGTCCGCTGAACAAGGATCGGGCTGGCGATCACCAACGGTGCCCATCGCGGAGCCAATGCCGGGCGGACGCAGGTGATCCCCGATTCGACGCAACTGTGAGCCAGCGCCCCGAGATGCTCCGGCTGACGAGTGAACACATGAAGGGCAACCACCGTCCCGATCGGCCGGTCTGCCCGACCAGGATCGACCAGGATCCGCGGGCTCACCGACCGGGCGATCCCTCGTCAAGCCGCAAGCCTCGGCCGCCCACCCAGTCCTGGTAGGAACGCGGATCTTCCCTCGGCTCCAGATGGGTCGACACCGAGGCATCCGGCAGGACATCCTTCACGGCCCGCTCAACTTCCTCCAGCAGATCGTGACCCTTCAGGACCGTCCACGAGCCGGGGACCAGAACGTGCATTGATACGAACCGCTCCCGTCCGGACTCACGGGTCTGGATGGCATGGAACTCAAGCTCATCGTGCTCGGCAAGGAACCCACGAAGGACGTCCATCAACCGGGCTTCGTCCTCGGCCGCCAGCGCATGATCCATGAGCCCCCGAGAGGAGTGGCGCAGCAGGGTCGTGCCCGTCCGCAGGATGTTGACGGCGACCAGGATGGCGACGACGGAGTCCAGTGGCGCCCAGCCGGTCACTGCAACGAGGCCAACCCCGACGACCACCCCGATTGATGTCCAGACATCCGTCATCAGGTGCTTGCCATCCGCAACAAGGGTGATGGACCGATGTCGACGCCCTGCCCGCAGAATGAGGATCCCGACGACGGCATTGACGACCGTCGCGGCCACGGTGACGGCCACGCCGATCCCGAGGTCCTCGAGCGGCATCGGGTCGAATAGGCGTTGGATGGACGTGATCATGATGAGCGCCGCAGCGACGATGATCATCAGGCCTTCAGTGCCTGCCGAGAAGTACTCGGCCTTGCCGTGTCCGAAGTGGTGATTGTGGTCGGCGGGCCGCGACGCTACCTTCAGCGCGACAAGTGCAAGTACGGCGGCAACGAGGTTCACGACCGACTCAAGGGCATCTGAGAGCAATGCAACCGAGCCGGTCAATAGGTACGCGGCCGACTTCATGCCGATTGTGACCAGTGCCGCCGCGATCGACAACCACGCCCAGCGGGCCAGCGAAGGGGACCGGTCACCAGGATCCACGAAGGACGGCTGGCTCATCGGAGAAGCATGTCACGCGGCCGATGCGGCGGTATCGTCCCAGCCATGAGCGAGCATCCGCTGATGGAATTGCCTACCGACGTTCGCGACGAGACGGTGACCGAGCGGCAGGAGCGGGGCCGCGCTGCCCGCCAATTCCGCAGCCGAACCTCGCTGGCCGACTGGCAGCCGCCTTCCGGACGACGCGATCCGGTTGAGGTGCTCCTTGAGCAGGAGGCATCACGGGTTGCCGAGCTGCTTCCCATTCGGCATTCGAGGATGGCGCAAACTCCCTTCACTTTCTACCGGGGTGCGGCCGCCCTGATGGCAGCGGACCTCGGCGGCCAGCCCAGTACCCAGCTCACCGCCCAGGGGTGCGGCGACGCCCACCTGCTGAACTTCGGCCTGTTCGCCTCCCCCGACCGATCGATGATCTTCGACGTCAATGACTTCGACGAGACTCATCCCGCGCCTTTCGAGTGGGATGTTGCCCGGCTTGTCGTCTCCTTTGAGCTCGCGGGCCAGGACAACGGCTTCGGTGAGGACGATCGGGAGCTCATCCGACGGACAGCGGCCCAGGCGTATCGACTGGCGATGCTGCGCTATGCGTCGATGGGCGACCTCGAGGTCTGGTACGACCGGGTCAGCGCAGAGAGCATGCTTGCCCTCGCCCGGGAGCAGGCAGGCAAGGTCGCCGAGAAGTCGGTGACCAAGGTGCTCGACAAGGCACGCTCCCGTGACCGCTGGTCCGCCGTGAGCAAACTGACAACCACCGTGGATGGTCAGCGGCAGTTTCTCGATCAACCTCCCCTGCTCACCCGAGTTCAAGTCCAGGGCCCTGCCTGGGATCGCGTGCACGAGATGATGCATGCCTATCGTGGAGTGCTTCTGAATGATCGCCGCGAACTCCTGCGTCGATATCGAATCGTCGACATCGGCCACAAGGTCGTCGGCGTCGGAAGTGTTGGCCTCCTCGCATTCGTCGTCCTACTACAGGGCCGGGACGAGACGGACCTGCTCGTGCTGCAGGTGAAGCAGGCCGTGAATAGCGTGCTCGAGCCTTACACCAAGGAATCCGTCTACCGGCAGCAGGGTGAGCGCGTCGTTGCCGGCCAGCGGCTCATGCAGGCAGCGAGTGACGTGTTCCTGGGCTGGGTAACCGGGGCCGCAGGACGCGACTACTACCTCCGGCAGTTGCGCGACATGAAGTGGTCCCCAGATGTCTCTCGATTGACCCCCGCGGGCCTCGTCGGGTACGCCGAACTCTGCGGCTGGACTCTCGCTCGCGGGCACGCCCGATCCGGCGATCCCGTAGCCATCGCAGGCTACCTCGGAAGCGGCGCCAAGTTTGACCTCGCCATGAGCGACTTCGCCGCGCGGTACGCACTT